>JBOIFQ010000140.1:0-6448 GCA_050741655.1 Burkholderiales bacterium
GGATGCAGGGGGCTCATCCCTGGCGGCGCAGCGCGGCCGCATCTCGGCCGGCGAGGCGGCGCAAATCGTACAGCGCCGCACCGGCGCGCGCGTGCTGGATGCGCAGCCGGTGCGCGGCGGCTACCGCATCAAGGTGCTCACCCGTCAAGGTGATGTGCGCATGTATTTCGTTGACGGCGAAACCGGCTCCATGCAGTAGCGTTTTTTTCCTTAATGCGCATTCTGGTCATTGAAGATGAGCTGCTGCTACAAAAACAAATCGTCAGCCGTTTGCAGGCGGAAGGTTATGTGGCGGACGTCAGCGGCGATGGCAAGGACGGCCACTACCGTGCTACCGAATATCCGTACGACGCACTGATAGTTGACCTCGGCTTGCCGGGGCTTTCCGGCATTGAAATCATCCGCAAGTTGCGCGCACAGGGTAAACTTCTGCCGATCCTGATTCTCACCGCGCGCGGGCGCTGGCAGGACAAGGTCGAGGGGCTGGAAGCCGGCGCCGACGATTATGTGGTCAAGCCTTTTCAAATGGAAGAACTGCTGGCACGCTTGAAAGCGCTGCTGCGGCGCGCTTCGGGCACGGCGCGGAATATTCTCCATCTCGGCGCGCTCGAACTCGATCTTAACGCGCAAAGCGTGCGGTTCGACGGCAAAACGGTTGAACTCACCACGTTTGAATACCGCCTGCTCGAACATCTGGTGAAAGAGCGCGGCAAGGTGGTATCCAAAGACGCGCTCGCCGATTATCTTTATCCGCACGACGAAGACCGCGACAGCAACGTGATTGAAGTATTGATCGGAAGATTGCGGCGCAAACTCGATCCCGGCGGCAAGCTCAATCCGATCGAAACCCTGCGCGGGCGCGGTTATCGCTTTACCCTGGACAATGCTGTCCCTTAAAGCGCGCATCATTCTAAGCGCCGCGCTGGTGCTGACCGCGTTCACCCTGCTCACCGGTGTGGCGCTGGATCAGGCGTTCCGCGACAGCGCGAAAAGCGCGCGCCAGGAGCGCTTGCTGGGAGAAGTTTATCTGTTGCTGGCGGCGGCGGAAGTCAGCGCGGACGGGCACATCACGCTGCCGCAAACCTTGCAGGAAGCGCGCTTCAGCCTGCCCGGTTCCGGACTTTACGCGGCGATCACCGATGCGCTGGACAAGACGGTGTGGCGCTCGCCTTCCAGCCTCGGTGTCGCCGCACCCTTTCCCGAATTGGTGTTGCCGGGCGAAAAACGTTTCAGCGAACTTTCCGATCCTGCCGGCATGCGCTACTTCGTGGAAAGTTATGGCGTGAACTGGCTGGCCGGCACCACACCGGTCAAGCTCACTTTTCATGTCATCGAGGATATGCAGGCGTTTGACGAGCAGATGGTGCAATACCGCAACGACCTGTGGAGCTGGCTCGGCGCCACCGCGTTGCTGCTGTTGCTGGCGCAGGCGCTGGTCATGCATTGGGGTTTGCGTCCCCTGCACCAGGTGGCGGCGGAAGTTTCCGCGATTGAAGCGGGCGGCAAGGAGCGCATCACTGGCGATTATCCCGAGGAACTGAAGCGGCTCACCGATAATCTCAATACCCTCATCGAGCACGAACATGCGCGCCAGAAACGCTACCGCGACGCACTCGCCGATCTGGCGCACAGCCTCAAGACTCCGCTGGCGGTGCTGCGCGGTGCGCCGGGATCAGATGCCGCGCTATCGGCAACAGTAGAAGAACAAGTGCAGCGCATGGACAAGATCGTGGACTACCAGCTGCAGCGCGCCGCCACTTCCGGCCACGCCCGAATCGCCGCACGGGTAGCGGTGAAATCTGCCGCGGAGAAAATATTCTCTTCCTTGAGAAAAATTTATTCCGATAAAAATATTGTATTTCAACTGTTCGTGGATGATGCCATTTGTTTTCGCGGCGACGAGGGCGATTTGATGGAGCTGCTGGGCAATTTGCTCGATAACGCGTGCAAGTGGTGCCGCCATACGGTGCGCCTTTCCGCGGCGCTGGCAGGGCAGCAGGTACAAATCAGCGTGGAAGATGACGGCCCGGGAATCAGTGCAGCCCAAGCCCGGCAGCTCTCCCAGCGCGGTGTGCGCATGGATCAGGCGGTGCCGGGACACGGCATCGGGCTCGCCGTGGCGCGCGACATCGTCGACGCTTATCAAGGCAGCATTCAGATTTCCCGCAGCGCGCTGGGCGGCGCTGAATTTAACGTGAACCTGCCCGCTGCGGAAGCTGTTGCCAGATTGAAAGATCGCTAAGCCGGGTTCTGACGCGCGACTTCCTGGTGTACCCTGGCCATGTCCACGGCCTGGACTTGAGCGATGACCTCTTCCAGCCCGGAGGCCGGCAGCGCGCCGGGTTGCGCGAACAAAATCACCTGCTCGCGCAAAATCATCAGCGTCGGAATCGAACGGATCTGGAAACGCGCGGCGAGTTCCTGTTCTACGTCGGTGTTCACCTTGGCGAACACGATATCCGGGTACTTTTCCGAAGCGGCTTCGAAAATCGGCGCGAAGTTGCGGCACGGCGCGCACCACGGCGCCCAGAAATCCACGATGACCATGGAATCACCGGCCACGACCTGCTCGAAATTATTCAGGGTGATTTCCCGCGTTGCCATGCGTTAGCCTTTTTTGCCGGCCTTGCTGATCGTCAGCGTCTCTTCAATCAGCGGCGGCTTGCCCGCCTCCGGGTCCGGCGTCACGCAGCGCATCTGATAAACGGTTCCCGGCACGTCCTCGGAAAATGTGAAGACATAGTATTTCCCCACGTGCTTGCCGAAGCGCCCCTTGAGTTGGTCGTTCACATACGGCGTGATCCTGATTTCCTTGCCGTCTCTTTCCTTGCCGTCAAAAGTAATTTTGACGGTGCGCATCTCGGCTTTATCGGCAAGCGCGACGCGGATGCTTTTGCGAAAATAATTCACGCTGCCGCCGGTCAGGCGCTTCATCTCGCGGATGTCGCGCTCGAGAAAATACAGCACCACGGGATTGCCGCCTCTATCGGTTTGCGGCACCGCCGGAAAAGGAATATTGTTCTTGCCGTTCAAATAATGGGTTGAAAAAGACTTGAAGCCCTTGGGACGCACCTGGTCCACGAAAATATCCGCGCTGTCGGCAAAGCCCTCTTCCAGCGAACCGTTTTTGGTGAAGCTGTATTGCAGCTTGGCCGGCTGGGTTATTTTTTTCATGTGATTGGTTTCGAACATCAATATTTCCGCTTCCGAAAATTTGTCGCCGGCAAATGAAGTTTGCGTGCAGCACAGCAGTGTCAGCACCGCAATAAATATTTTTCTGAAATTCATGAAGAAATGCTCCGGGAGTTTCAATTATTGGTCTGGGCTGGGGCTTTGCCTGCCGGGATGCTTTTCAACTGGTCTGCCAGCTCGGGGTCGAACGCCGCGAGCGTTTTACGCACTTCTTCCAGCTCGTTACGCCGATTCTGCTCCAGATAGACGAGACCGAGGTTATACCAGGCTTGCGGGTAATCCGGATCAATCATCAGCGCCTGGCGATACGCAGTTATCGCTTCTTCTGCCTGGTGCAGGTGGTAGCGCGCTTTACCCAGCGCCAGCCAGGAATCCGCATTGTTTTTTTCCGTCACCGACCATTTTCCCGCAAGTTGCAGCAGGTCGCCCCACTCCCTGGCGGCTTCCATGGTGGCGGCGCGCAGAAAATAGGGTTGGTTCTCATCCCGCTTCTGCCAAAAAGCGGAATCACCAACTGGCAGCGGCGCCACCTCGGACGCCTTGCTCATGGCGAGACTGGTGCTGACCCAGCTTACCGGCAGCGAAAAATGATATGTCTGATCGAGCCGCGAACGGAAGGTAACCACACCCACCAGAAATCCCTGCTCGTCAAACAAGCCGCCGCCGCTGGCGCCGCCATGAAAAGGCGTGGTGGTTTGAATCACTTTGCCGCCGTCGTAGTTGTAAAGCGCGCGCACCTCTCCGGCGGAAAAACGCGGCCCCAAACCGCCGACAAAACCGATGGCATAAACTTGCTGCCCGACTTTTAATTTACCGCTGCCCAATCGAGCCACCAGCGTCTCGGCTGCGGGTACATAGAGCAGGCACAAATCATGTTCGATATCGCTTTGCTGCTGGTGAGCATCCCAGCGCAAACCGGATTTAATCACCTCGATGCTGTTCGCGTTGCGCGTGACATGGCAGTTGGTCACCAGTTTGCCCGGCGCCACCATCACCGCGGAACCGAAAGAGGTGCTGCCATCGGGATTGTGCGCTTCGATTTTCGCCACCGTTGCAGCCAGGCGGGCGTAGAGCTCGAAGTCCCGTGCCGCCCAGGCATCGGGCGCAAGCAACGCCGTTACCAACAGCCCAATGCCGCCTGCGCGAGTGACGAAATCATTCACTTTGCGGCTTTGACCAGAGGCACGCCGTAATCGTTGAGAATCGCGTCGATCTTGTCCTGGTTCTGCTCGATCATCTGGTTGAGCTTCTCTTTCAGTTCCTTGTCAGGCTGTCGCATGCCCATCGAAATATCGTAATCGAAGACCACATCCACGTTTTTTCTCTTTTCATTTTCGGGTTGCATGGAAACAACGGCAATTTGCGGATGTTGCTTGGCAAAATAGCCCGCGATCGGCCCCCAGATGAACAACACGTCAATAGTGCCCGGCAGCAAATCCTCGACAATCACCTTGCCGGTGTAATCTTCGATGGCGCCGGTTTGCAGCTGATACGGAACCATCTGTTCAAGCAGGTTGTATTTGAGCAGCCAGTCCGCCCCGGCGCTGCCGCCGAACACACCGAATTTGAGCGCGCGCAGCTTGGGTACCTTGAGAACATCTTGCGGCGTTTTCACCTCATCCAGCCCCTTGCCTTTCACATAAATCATGGTCCAGGTCGAGCGGTAATACGAACGGGTGGTTGCTGTTTCAGGGTAATTTGTCGGCACGCCCATCACGATATCGCATTTGTATCCGCCGCCCTGCAGTTTTGCCCTCAGCGTGTTGCGCAAAAAACCGAAGCGCTGCGGATACCAGGTGTATTCCACCGGCAAACCGAGTTCCTGGGCAAACAATTCCGCGATCTTGTTCTCGAAACCTTCACGCTTGCTGTTGGAAAACGGCAGGTTGTTGGGATCGGCGCAAACCCGGAAAGCCTTCTCAAGCTGCGGTGCGGCGGCGAAAGCGGGCAAACTAAAAAGCGTACTCGCCAGCAAAAACGCCAGCGAGAAACGCGCAAACAAAATGCGATTCATCATGTTTCCTTCCGTAAACAGCTTCTTTCGGAAACGGGCCGGGACAGGCTTACTTGATTTCTTCCAGCCGGCCGGGGTTGATCTTGCCGTCGGAGCGGCCCTTGAGGTAAGCGTAAAGATTGTCAATATTGTCCGCTACCTGCTTGGTGGTGTTGAAGTTAGGCATGCCTTTTTCGATGCGGCCGTTGAGGATAGCGGTCTTCACTTCATCCTTGGTCAACTTTGACAGCGCATCTATCAGCGAGGGGCCGACCAGCCCTTCCTGTTTGGCGCCGTGGCAGCGTTCACAGGCCATGGCACGCCAGGTTTTCCAACCGGCCAGGGTGTTGGCGTCAACTTTGGTGCCGTCAACCACTTTGTATGGGTCGTCCGCGAGCGCGGTACTGCTCACCAACAAAAGACCGGCACAAAATAAATAATCGAACTTCATCGGTCTTACCTTTTTAATTTTACGTAAACCTTAAAGTTAAAAAAAACTGGCATCTTAACCTTAGTCAAGATGCCAGTTGTTGGGTTCAACTAAATTACCAACTGCCTCTTTCCCAATCAGGGCAGAGAGAAGACGGTCATCACGCCGCCCAGTTCGGTGTACTTGGAAAGTTCTTTATAGCCACCCACGGCGCCAAGGCCGTCAGTGTCTTTTTCCAAACCCGCTGCCAAGCCGATGCCAGCCCAGCCGCCAATCCCCGAGAGAATACCGATGTACTGCTTGCCTTTATATTCCCAGGTGTTGACGTTGCCGATGATGCCGGACGGAGTCTTGAACTTGAACAGTTCCTTGTTGATGTTTTTGGCATCCACGCACTTGAGGTAGCCTTCCAGCGTACCGTAGCAGGCGATGCCGCCAGCGGTGGTCAGAACGCCGCTCCACACCGAGAATTTCTCCGGATGAGATTGGACGATCTTGCCTTTGCCGGCATCCCAGGTGATGAAGTTGCCCATGCCGCCATGGCTGCCCGGCGCGGGGAACATCGACAGCGTCGCGCCCACGTACGGTTGGCCGGCGGTGTATTCAACCTTGAACGGCTCGTAATTCATGCACACATGGTTAGTGGGCACATAGAACAGGCCGGTTTCCGGGCTGAAAGCCGCAGGTTGCTGGTCTTTGGTTCCCAGCGCCGCGGGACAAACGCCTTTGGTGTCAACATCAGGACCGTTTTGCGCGGTCGAGTACTTGGAAACGACTTGCGGACGGCCGGTCTTCATGTCAACGTGGGTTGCCCAGTTGACTTTCGGATCATA
>JBOIFQ010000141.1:0-2467 GCA_050741655.1 Burkholderiales bacterium
CAACTCGCCGATGCAATGCATGATGAAGGAAATCTGCGCGCAATGCCTGCAGCCGCATGTGAATCCGGAAACCGGAAAAACCACTTACGTGTTCTCCTGTTTCAATCAGGACCAGCCGCTGGATGAGGTGGACTTCGAAGGGCTCGCCGCGCGCCTGAGCCAGAATTCTTTGCAGGAAAAACTCACCGCGCAGTGGATAGACCGCTGCCTGATACGCTTGCAGCGCCGCCGCGCCGCTGCTTAGGATTAATTCAAACCCCATTGCCACAGAGAACACGGAGAGAAATTCCAAAGAAAGCTCTACTACGTGTTTGTTCTCCATGTGTTTTGTGTTTCAATTTTCTCTCTCTGCGGGGTTTATAATCACCTCATGGCTGCTTCTCAGATTACTCTGACAGAAAAAATAAATGATATCCTGCCGCAAACCCAATGCGGCAAATGCGGTTATGACGGTTGTAAACCTTACGCCGAAGCGCTGGCGGCGGGAAGCGCCGATATCAACCAATGCCCGCCTGGCGGCGAAGCGGGAATCCGTAAACTCGCCGCACTGCTAGGGCGTGAATTCAAGCCGCTCAATCCCGAATTTGGCGTGGAAAAACCGCGCGCAACGGCGTTCATCGAAGAAGGGCTTTGCATCGGCTGCGTCAAATGTATTGATGCTTGCCCGGTGGACGCGATTATCGGCGCTTCGAAACAAATGCACACTGTCATCACCGATCATTGCACCGGCTGCGAGCTGTGTCTTGCGCCCTGCCCGGTGGATTGCATCACTATGATCCCTGCCGCGAATCCCGTTTGGTCAGCGCAGGATGCCGCTGCAGCACGCCAGCGTTTCGATTTTCGCAATGCGCGCTTGAGCCGCGAACATGAGGAAAACGAAATGAAGCTGGCCGGGCAAGCGGCAAAAAAAGATGCAATTCAAGCGACGCTCAAGCGCATCGAAGCGCGCAGAGCAGCGCGCTCAAAATGAATCCCGCCAAACGCCAGGAAATCTTCACCCGGCTCAGAGCCGCCAACCCCAAGCCCACTACTGAACTGGAATACCGGACTCCGTTTGAATTATTGGTGTCGGTGGTACTCTCGGCGCAGGCTACCGATAAAAGCGTCAATCTCGCCACGCAAAAATTGTTCGCGGTGGCGCACACGCCGCCGCAGATTCTCGCGCTCAAACAAAACGGCCTGCAGCGCTACATCAAAAGCATAGGCCTCTACCGCACCAAGGCGAAGAATATTCTCGCCACCTGCCGGATCTTGATTGAAGAACACGCAGGCGAAGTGCCGCGCACGCGCGAAGCGCTGGAAAAACTCCCCGGCGTGGGACGCAAAACCGCGAATGTGATTTTAAATACGGCTTTCGGGCAACCGACGATCGCAGTGGACACGCATATTTTCCGCGTCGCCAACCGCACCGGCATCGCGCCGGGCAAAAACGTGCTGGAAGTCGAACAGAAACTGCTGAAATTCGTGCCGAATGAATTCAGGCACGATGCGCACCACTGGCTGATTCTGCACGGGCGCTACGTATGCAAGGCGCGCAAACCCGATTGTCCCTCGTGCCTGATTCGGGATTTATGCGAGTACCCTGGAAAAACAGTGAGGGGTAAGGAGTGAGGCGTCAGGCGTGAGGAGCAAGGTTCAACACCCACTCTTCACCTTTCACCCTTCTTAATACTTGACGGCCAATCCTTGCTGGCTGGAGAAGTACGCGGCCAGATCACTCATGTCCTGTGCGGAAAGAGCGGCAGCCATGGCGCCCATGATGGGGTCCTTGCGCGCGCCGGATTTATAATCGGATAGCGCCTTGACGATGTAATCCGGCTGCTGGCCGGCGATGCGCGGAAAATCGCCGGTAGCGCTATTGCCATCGGCGCCATGACAAGCAGCGCAGGTGGCGGATTTTTGCTTGCCGACCGCGGCATCGCCCGCGAGAACCGGCCCCGCTGTAATCAGAAAAAAACCGGCGCTTGCAGCAATAATAAGCTTATTCATTTTTTCTTTATCCCTTTATTTTCCACTCGCGGAATAGTACGCCGCGAGGTCTTCCATGTCCTGATCCGAGAGACTGCCGGCAATCGCTTTCATGCTCGGGTGATTACGCGCGCCGGATTTATACGCTTGCAGCGCCTTCACGATATAAGCGGCATGCTGGCCGCCGAGCTTGGGCACGCTGTAAACCTCGGGATAAGCGGTGCGCCAGTCGGCAATACCGTGGCAACCCGCGCACATGGAAGTTTTGCCCTGCCCTTTCACCGGGTCGCCCGCCGCCTGCACGGAAAAAGCAGCGGTCAGGAGCAATGCGGTGGCTAGGCTGTTCAGGCTGAGGATTTTCATGTTATCGGTAATGTGGTTTAAAAATGATTGCGGAACTTTAAAGGATACCCGGCTGGCGGTCAATGGTTTGCAAACGCGGGCAATGGGTCAATTAGGAACCGTTCGTGGTGATGCTGAGCTTGCCGAAGCATCGAAC
>JBOIFQ010000142.1:0-5119 GCA_050741655.1 Burkholderiales bacterium
TTGGCGGGAAACCTTCAACTTCTTCGCCGCATCCGAAACACTGAATGCTTCCGGCAGATAGAGTTCCTTCAACACTTCACCGGGGTGAGGTGGGTTATACATTTCCATGGTTTGCTCCTAATGATAGTCGAGGTAATCCACCGCCGCAGCGTCCGCGCCTTCGAAACGGAATATGACACGCCAGTTTCCACTTACTCGAACCGCCCAGAAACCCGCGAGATTACCGGACAGCTTGTGCAGTCCTAATCGCGGGGAAGCCAAGTCCTCGGGCCGGGTGGCATCATCCAAAGCAGCAAGGATCAAACGCAATCGCTCGGCATGGTGAGGCTGGACACCGGCTTTCTTGCCGGTAAGGAACAATTGTTCCAGCCCTTTGTGCCGAAATGATTTGATCACGAGTCAATCGTAAAGCGTCGCTTTACGCTTGTCAAAGGTTTTTTTATTCTCTGTTTTTCTGCGCGAAAAATGAGGGAGGGTTTTAAATCATCTCAAGCCGAAGCGCTGGCGCGCGCGAAACGCGGCATCTGCACCGCGGTCGTCATGGTGAGCAGCATGCAGGCGGCAATGCCGATGAATATCCCGCTGCCATGTCCGCCATCGAGCAGCCAGCCGAACATGAGCGGCGCGAGCGAGGCGCCGAAATCCAGCCCGGAATAAACAAATCCATAAACCCGCCCCGCCGCCCCCGCCGGCGTGGCGCGCCGCACCAGCATGTCGCGCGCAGGCGAAGTTACGCCCATGAAAAATCCCATGAGCACGGTCACAGGCATGATGAATGCCGCGGGAACAGCGGCGCTCGCCAACAGCAGTGCCAGCAGCGCGCCAATCAACATTCCCGCCGCGGCGACCCGATCATGACGCTCGGTGCGGCTGGCGATAAAACCACCCGTGAATATGCCGGCCGAGCCGCCCAGGAAAAATCCGGTGAGCGCCGCGCTGGCGAGCGCGAATGATAAATGATGATTGGTGGTGAATACCGTGACTGAAAAAGTCTGCACGCCGACCATGGCCATGGACCAGAAAGAGAAATAAGCGAAACACATGAGGATGGGCGCGCGCAACAGCAAAGCCAGATTCGAGCCATTGAAAACGCCGGACGCAATATCTTTTTTATGCCGCGGACAAAGCAGGGATTCGCGCTGCATGGTCAAAAAAAATGCCGCCATCAGGCCCATTGCGCCCATGACGATTAACGCCACGCGCCAACCGTAGAGACTGCCCAGGGCAAAACTCACCAGCGGCGCCAACGCCCAGCCGAGGTTGCCGCCTATCCCGTGCAGGCTGTAAGCATGTCCGAGACGCGGCGGAGTCACCGAAGCGTTGAGAATGGCGAAATCGGCAGGATGAAACACGCTGTTGCCGATTCCCGCCAGCGCCATGAGGGGAAATAAAAACCAGAATGCGGGCGCCATCCCGACCAGCAGGCACGACGCCGCGAGCAGAGTCATGCCGCTCAACAGCACGACGCGCGCGCCGAAACGATCCACCGCGAAACCCGCCAGCGCCTGGCAGACGCCGGAGCACGCATAAAAAACAGTCATCACCGCGCCCAGCGCCGCGTAACTCACGCCGAATTCGTTTTTAAGCATGGGGAATAACGGCGGCAGCGCGAGCTGGAAAAAATGGCTGACCATATGCGCCGAGCCGATAAGGCCGATGACTTTGGCGTCGCCTTTCAGGGTACCGCTGGCGGCAGAACTCATGGCGTTCCTCGATTGCGCGAATGCCGCGTATTTTAGCATGCAAGACCGCCTCACCCGGCCTGAACTTATGTTGTATATTAATGACTAACCGGGCATCTCTCTATCAAGGATATTTAGCATGGACGACAAAATCACGAAATCCGATCAGGAATGGAAAGCGCAGCTCACCAAGGAGCAGTTTGAGGTTGCCCGCAAGAAAGGCACCGAACGCGCCTTTACCGGGCAATACTGGGATAGCAAGGAAAAAGGCGTTTACACCTGCATCTGCTGCGGCGCCGAGCTTTTCAGCTCCGGCACCAAGTTCGATTCCGGCACCGGCTGGCCGAGCTTTTGGGCGCCGCTGGAAGCGGCCAATGTCAAGACCGAGCAGGACAACGGTTTATTCATGCGCCGCACGGAAGTTTTGTGCAATAAATGCGATGCGCATCTCGGCCATGTGTTTCCCGACGGACCGCAGCCGACCGGTTTGCGTTATTGCATCAACTCGGCATCGCTCAAACTGGAAAAGAAATAGATTGTCATTGCGAGGGTGAGGCTTCAGCCGCGGTGAGCCGTAGCCCCGAGAGAAACGAGGGGATAGCGTGGCGGCCTGGCCGACGTGGCAATCTGTTTTGGGAGTCGAGATTGCTTCGCCTTCGGCTCGCAAAGACAGCAGGACGAGATTGCTTCGCGGAGCCTGTCCTGAGCACATCGTCCGTTCGCCCTGAGTTTGTCGAAGGGGAACGGCCGTTCATGTCCTTCGATTATACTCAGGAGAGCGTTCGATGCTTCGGCAAGCTCAGCATCACCACGAACGATTTCTAATTGACTTATTACCCGCAATGACGGCATATGGACAAGGTTTGGCGCAGCCGGCATAATTCCGCGATACCTATGCCGCGCTAAACCATGAAACTTCTGTTCGATCTTTTCCCGGTCATCGTGTTCTTCACCGCTTTTAAGTTCGCCGGCATTTATGTGGCGACAGCGGTCGCCATTGCCGCCACGTTCGCGCAGATCGGCTGGGTGTGGATGCGGCACGGCAAGGTGGACACCATGTTGTGGACCAGCCTGGTGATTATCGTTATTTTCGGTGGCGCCACCTTGCTGCTGCACGACGAAACCTTCATCAAATGGAAACCCACGGTTTTGTACTGGCTGTTCAGTTTGACGCTGCTCATTTCGGAACTACTATTCAAAAAAAATCTCATCCGCGCCATGATGCAAAAGCAGATTGCCCTGCCCGATCCGGTGTGGCGCAGGCTCAACCTGAGCTGGGTGCTGTTTTTTGCGCTCATGGGTGGCGCCAATCTTTATGTCGCCCTCAATTTTTCCACCGAGAGCTGGGTTAATTTCAAACTCTTTGGCGGCATGGGCATGATGCTGGCATTCGTGCTGCTGCAAGCTTTAATGCTGGCGAAATATATCGAAGACAAGGAGACCAAATAATGCTTTACGCCATTATCGGCGAAGATGCGCCGGACAGCCTGGCTGAAAGAATGGCCGCGCGCGCACCGCATGTCGCGCGGCTCAAGGAATTGCAGGATGCGGGACGCCTGATTCTTGCCGGACCGTGCCCGGCGATTGACAGCCCCGATCCCGGCCCCGCCGGATTCAGCGGCAGCGTGATTGTGGCGGAGTTCGCTACACTGCAGGAAGCGCAGGCCTGGGTTGATGCCGACCCTTATGTGACTGCGGGTGTATTCGCCAAAGCCACGGTCAAACCTTTCAAAAAGGTTTTACCGGCGTAAAGCGCGTTTTCAATTTATAATACGCGCTTGCCATGAATACTATCGAACACATGCGCCGGCAGCTTGCCGCGCTGACCCCGGAAAAACTGGAAATCGTGGATGAAAGCAGCAAACACGCGGGGCACGAAGGCGCGAAAAGCGGCGGCGGACATTACCGCATGACTATTGTTTCTCCCGAATTTCAAGGAAAAAACACCATGCTTCGCCACCGCATGGTGTACGACGCGCTGGGGACAATGATGAAAAGCGAGATTCATGCTCTCACCATCAAAGCCCTCACCCCCCAAGAATTGATTTAAATTTTTGCCAAAGGAAACGATGATGCGCTTTAACACTTCAAAACTGTTGCTGCTTGCGCTTGCGAGCTTAGCTGTTTCTCCCTGCTTCGCGCAGGATGCTGCCAAACCCAAATCCACAGTCGTAGCCACCGTGAACGGCAAAGCCATTCCGCAAAGCACGTTTGATTTGCTGGTGCGCGAACGCGCCGCCCAAGGTCAGCCGGATAGCGAAGATTTGCGGCGTACTCTGCGCGACGAATTGATCAACCGCGAACTGCTGGCACAGGAAGCGGCGCGCAACGGCACCGACAAAAATGCCGACGTCGCATTACAGATGGACTTTGCCCGGCAAACCGTGCTGGTGCGCGCTTATCTGCAGGACTACATAAAAAATCATCCGGTGGATCAGACGCAATTAAAAGCAGAATACGACAAGATCACCGGGCAGCTGGGCGACAAGGAATATCACGCGCGCCATATTCTGGTGGAAAAAGAAGCGGATGCAAAAGACATTATTGTTCAGCTCAAAAAAGGCGCAAAATTTGACAAGCTCGCTGCTGAAAAATCCAAGGATGCAGGCAGCGCCAGCAAAGGCGGAGATCTGGGTTGGGCGCCGTCGGCCAATTATGTCAAGCCGTTTGCCGAAGCCATGGTAAACCTCAAAAAAGGTCAAACTACCCAGGCGCCGGTGGAAACCCAGTTCGGCTGGCATATAGTAAAACTGGAAGACGTGCGCCCGCTTAAAATCCCGGCATTCGATGACGTGAAGCAAAATCTGCAACAGCGTCAGCAGCAGCTGCTACTCGAAAAATACGTGAACGATTTGCGCGCCAAAGCCAAAATCGAATAAGCCGTTGACCTTCTTGTCATTGCGAGCAACGCGAAGCAATCTTGTTTTTCTTTCGCATCAGGCCCGAGATTGCTTCGTCGCTGCCACTCCTCGCAAAGACAGCATGTAACGGCAGCTTGCTTCCGCATCCCTTGCGAGCAGTTTAAACTACCCCACCCACTTCCTGGCATTGCGGAACAGCCTCATCCACGGAGCGTCCTCGCTCCATGCACTTGGATGCCAGGAGTGCTGCACAGCGCGGAACCCGCGCTCCGGATGCGGCATCAAAATGGTGTAGCGTCCATCCGGCGTGGTGAGGCCGGTGATTCCTGAAGCCGAGCCGTTGGGATTGAAAGGATGAGTTTCGGTGGCGTTGCCGTAATGGTCCACAAAGCGCAGCACCACCTGCGCCTGCCGCAATTGTTTTTCATCCACGAACTCGGCGTAGCCTTCACCGTGCGCCACCACAATCGGCATGCGGCTGCCGTGCATGCCGTCGAAAAACAGCGACGCGCTTTTTTCCACTTGCGCCATCACCAGACGCGCCTCGAATTGCTCCGAACGGTTGCGCACGAAATG
>JBOIFQ010000143.1:0-9249 GCA_050741655.1 Burkholderiales bacterium
GGACAACTGGCCGGCGGACGCTCTGGGTGTGCAGGGGCCGGAACTGATGGAGCGTTTTCAGAAACACGCGGAACGCTTCGGCACCGAAGTTATTTTCGATCACATCCATACCGTGCAACTCGCGAAAAAGCCTTTCACCCTCACCGGTGATCAGGGTGCTTATACCTGCGATGCGCTGATTATCGCCACCGGCGCCTCGGCCAAATACTTGGGCCTGCCTTCGGAGCAGGCGTATCTGGGCAAGGGGGTATCCGGCTGCGCGACCTGCGACGGATTTTTTTACAAAGGGCAGGACGTGGCGGTGGTGGGCGGCGGCAACACCGCGGTGGAGGAAGCGCTGTATCTTTCCAATATCGCGAAAAAAGTCACGGTGGTGCACCGCCGCGATAAATTCCGCGCCGAAAAAATCCTGATTGACCGGTTGCTGGAAAAAGCCCGCGGCGGCAATGTAAGCGTGGTATGGGATCATGTCGCGGACGAAGTGCTGGGGGATAAAACCGGTGTCACCGGCTTGCGCATCAAGCACGCGAAAACCGGCGCGGCGGGCGCGCTTGCCGTCAATGGTGTGTTCATCGCCATCGGCCATACGCCGAATACCGATCTTTTCAAAGACCAGCTCGACATGGCGAACGGCTACATCATCACCAAGAGCGGCAATCAGGGCAATGCGACGGTCACCAGCGTTGCCGGTGTGTTCGCCGCCGGAGACGTGCAGGATCATGTCTATCGTCAGGCGGTGACCAGCGCCGGCTCCGGCTGCATGGCGGCGCTGGATGCGGAAAAATATCTGGATAATGCGGGATGACAGGAAAGGAAAAGTGTGCCGGATAAAGAAGAACACGGCTTGTTTCGTGATGCGGTGAAAGGCGCGCAGCCGCTGCGCGTCAAGCGCCGCGTCGAACATCCGGTCGAAACGCCGCCTCCGCTGCCCCTGCAAACCTTGCGCGACGAGCAAGCCGTGCTCGCCGAATCGCTGGCCGATTGGGACGAGATTGAAAGCGGCGATGAAACCTCTTTTCTGCGTCCAGGGCTGTCGCGTCAAATCCTGAAAAAACTGCGCCGCGGCCAATGGGTGGTGCAGGCCCAACTCGATTTGCACGGGCAAACCCGCGAGGAAGCGCACGCAAGCCTGGTGGCGTTTCTGAGCGCGAGTAGCAAGCGTGATTTGCGCTGCGTGCGCATTATTCACGGCAAGGGTTTGGGTTCGAAAAACCGCGTGCCGGTATTAAAACACAAGGTGCGCGGCTGGCTGGTCAAGCGCGAAGATATTCTGGCTTACTGCGAAGCACCCGAAGTGGACGGCGGCAGCGGCGTACTGATTGTACTGCTGAAGAGCAGTAACAAGTAACGGGTGACAAGTGACCTGCTGGTTTTAACTCGTCACTCGTCACTTGTTACTCATCACCGCCTTTCAAACCGCCGCCTCGCCGGTTTCACCGGTGCGGATGCGCACCACCTGCTCGACGCTGGTAACAAAAATCTTGCCGTCGCCGATCTTGCCGGTGCGCGCGGCCTTGATGATGGCTTCGATGGCGTTATCGAGCAACTTGTCCGCAATCACCAGTTCCACTTTCACTTTGGGCAGGAAATCCACCACGTATTCCGCGCCGCGGTAAAGCTCGGTGTGCCCTTTTTGCCGGCCGAAGCCTTTGACTTCAGTGACCGTGAGCCCGGTGACGCCGATGGCGGACAGCGCTTCGCGCACTTCATCGAGTTTAAAGGGTTTGATCACGGCTTCGATTTTTTTCATTGCGTTCTCCGGCAGGAATTCGAGTCAGGGCGTTAGTATAGTGCGGATTGGTAAAATCATTCAAATATCGCGATATTTCGAAGTAATCGGATAACGCCAGTCCTTGCCGAAACCGCGCGGTGTGATGCGCACGCCCACCGGCGCCTGGCGCCTTTTGTATTCGCTGCCCTGGATCAGGCGCACCACGCGCTGCACATCCGCCGGGCTGAATCCGCGGCCGATGATGTCCTGCGGGCTCAGATCGTCTTCGACATAAGCTTCCATGATGGCGTCCAGAATGTCGTACGGCGGCAGGCTGTCCTGGTCGGTCTGATCGGGTTTGAGTTCCGCCGACGGCGCGCGCGTGATGATGCGCGCGGGAATCACGCGCACAGGTTGGTTGCGGTAATGCGCGAGACGATACACCAGCGTTTTGCTGATGTCTTTCAGCACCGCGAAACCGCCTGCCATGTCGCCGTAAAGCGTGGCATAGCCCACTCCCATTTCGCTTTTGTTGCCGGTAGTCAAAACCAGGCTGCCGCTTTTGTTGGAAAGCGCCATCATGAGCGTGCCGCGAATGCGCGCCTGCAGATTTTCCTCGGTGGTATCCACCGGCAAGCCGGCGAATTGCGGCGCCAGCGCGCGTAAAAAAGCATCGAACAGCGGTTTGATGGCAATTTCGCTGTAGCGCACGCCCAGCGCCTTGGCCAGCGCGCGCGCATCCTCGAGGCTGATGGCGGCGGTATACTGCGAAGGCAGCATCACCGCGCGCACTTTGGCTGCGCCCAGCGCGTCGGCGGCAAGCGCAAGGGTGAGCGCCGAATCAATCCCGCCCGAGAGCCCGATCAGCACTCCGGGAAATCCGTTTTTGGTCACATAATCGCGCACCCCCAAACACAGCGCCTGATACACCATGGCTTCCAGCGTTTGCGCGGCCGCGATTTCGCCGCGCAGCGGTACGCCGTTTTCCAGCGTAATCGAGTAGCAGCTTTCCTCAAACGCCGGGAACTGGTGCGTGAGTTCGCCTTTGCTGTTCACCGCAAAAGACGCGCCGTCAAACACCAACTCGTCCTGCGCGCCCGCCAGATTGCTATAAATGATCGCCATGCCAGTCTCGAGCGCGCGCTCGTGCAGCACGTCGTAGCGCGCGGTTTGCTTGTTCATGTGGTAGGGCGAAGCGTTCAATACCAGCAGCACTTGCGCGCCGGCGGCTTTGGCCTTGGCGGCGGCATGCGGCTCCCAGATGTCGGCGCAGATGTTGACGCCAAAGCGCACGCCCTCGTGCTCGAACACGCAAGCGGCGCTGCCCGGCGTGAAATAACGCTCCTCGTCGAACACCGTGTAATTGGGCAGCTTGAGCTTGTGATATACAGCGATAATTTCGCCGTCGCGCATCACCGAGGCGGCGTTGTAGCGTTCATCGCCCGCGGCCTGCGGATGCCCCGCCACCAGCGTGACGCCGTGAATTTTCGCGGCCAGCTCTTGCAGCGCGTGGTCGCAAGCCTGGTAAAAACCCGCGCGCAGCAGCAGGTCTTCCGGCGGATAGCCGGAAAGCGCGAGTTCCGGCGTCAGTACCAGGCTGGCGCCCGCCGCCTTCGCCTGATTAGTAAAAGCGAGGATTTTCGCGGCGTTGCCGGCCAGGTCGCCGACAGTGACATTGATCTGGGCTATGGCTATTTTCATAATGACAATATAACATTTTGCTTTGCTTTCCATAATTCAAGCCACTATGCTATCGATTGAGCACTGGCTGCATTTTTATGCCGCACGCGTTCTGCTCCTGTTCAAGCTGAATGACGCGGCGGTGATGCGCCTGCATATGGCGCTGAAGTGCAATCCGCGCTTTGACCTTGCCGCGAGTTCCCTCGGTTTTATCTATGCTTCCATGCGGCAATTTTCCGTGGCCGAGCGTTATTTCGAGCAGGCGTTGCAAATCAACCCGCAAGCCGCCAATATCTGGTTTGACCTCGGTTTCATACACGAAGAGCAGAAACACCACCCCCTGGCGATTGCGGCTTTCGGCAAAGCGGTGACGCTTAATCCCAAAATCGACCGCGCCTGGTACGGCATGGGCCTCGCTTACGCCGCGCTGGGCGACCATGAAAAAGCCGCGGAAGCGTTTCAGGAAGCGGCCATCCTGCAGCCCATGAGTCCCTACCCCTGGTATCAACTGGGTATGGCGCATCACCACCTCAACCACCCCGACAAGGTCGCCGATGTCATCGCGCATCTGGAAAGATTCGATCCGAAAGTGACGCAGCAGCTCAAGAACGACACCGGCAACACCTGACCGGCTGTGCAGACATGAGCGCCGGCTATCGCCTGGAAATAACCGACTCTCTCCGCGCCATCGTGCCTCAGGACTGGAACCGCCTGGCCGCAGACAACCTGTTCCTGCGCCACGAATTCTTGAGCGCCTTGCACGACGCCGGCTGCGCCTGCGTTGACACCGGCTGGACGCCGAGCTTCATCATGCTGTGGCGCGAAGACAGACTAACGGGCGCCCTGCCGCTTTATTTCAAAGCGCATTCCTACGGCGAATATGTGTTCGACTGGGCGTGGGCCGATGCCTACCGGCGTTTCGGCCACCGCTATTATCCCAAGCTGTTGTGCGCGGTGCCGTTCTCTCCCATCAGCGGTGCGCGCGTGCTGGCGCCAACCAGCAAAGAAAGAATGCTGTTGCTGAATGCCGCGCTGGAACTGGCGCGGGAATCCGGCGCATCTTCTTTTCATTGCCTGTTCCCCGAGGAAAATGAAGCGCGGGAATTACAGGAACAAGGCCTGCTGCTGCGGGAAGGCGTGCAGTTTCACTGGGAGAACCGCGGCTACCGCGACTTCGCCGGTTTTCTCGCCAGTCTCAGCCATCACAAGCGCAACAACATCCGCCACGAGCGGCGCAAGGTCAAAGACAGCGGTATTGATTATCAATGGCTGGAAGGCGGTCAAATCAGCGCGGCGCACTGGCGTTTTTTCAGCACGTGCTACCAGCAGACTTACCGCCAGCATCATTCCACGCCGTATCTCAATCTGGAATTTTTTTTGCGGCTGGGGGAAACACTACCGCAGCATGTGCTGCTGATCGTGGCGCAGCGCGACGGCGCGCCCATCGCCTCCGCGCTGAATCTCTACACGCCGGAAAGCCTGTATGGCCGTTACTGGGGCGCGCTGGAATTCGTGCCGGGTTTGCATTTCGAAACCTGCTATTACCAGGCGATGGAATTTTGCATCGCGCGCGGCCTGCGTTATTTCGAAGGCGGTGCGCAAGGCGAGCATAAACTCGCGCGCGGCTTTCTGCCGGTGAAAACCTGGTCGGCGCACTGGCTGGCGCATGCGCAGTTCAGCGACGCGGTGGAACGCTATCTGGCGCAGGAAACGCGCGGCATCGCGCATTATGTGGACGAACTGACCGAGCACAGCCCGTTTAAAAAATGACGATTGGTTGTCTTTGCGAGGATGAGTCTTCAGCCGCGAGCGAAGCGTGGCGGGACGACGACGAAGCAATCCCGGGACAGACGAGAGGAAAAAACGGACAGCCTGACAACAGCTATAAAATTATTTTAAATAACTTTTTCTTCCTCACCGGCAAATGATAAATTAATTTTGTCGCCGGTGCCGATATCCACTGTCACTTTGCCGCCGCTGGCGAGCTTGCCGAACAGCAGTTCATCCGCCAGCGCGCTGCGAATAATATCCTGAATCAGCCGCGCCATCGGGCGCGCGCCCATCACCGGATCGAAACCGCGTTTCGCCAGATAGGCTTTCAGGGCGTCGGTGAAATGCGCCTCGACCTTTTTCTCGTGCAACTGTTCCTCGAGTTGCATCAGGAATTTTTCCACCACGCGCAGGATGATCTCATGATCGAGCGCGGCGAAAGAAATCGTGGCATCGAGCCGGTTTCTGAACTCGGGGGTGAACAGGCGCTTGATTTCCGCCATTTCGTCGCCGGGCGCCTTGTTGGGAGTAAAGCCCATGGAGGTTTTCGACAGCGCTTCGGCGCCGGCGTTGGTGGTCATCACCATCACCACATTGCGGAAATCGGCCTTGCGCCCGTTGTTGTCGGTGAGCGTGCCATGATCCATGACCTGCAGCAGGATATTGAAAATATCCGGGTGCGCTTTTTCGATTTCGTCGAGCAGCAGCACCGAATACGGATGCTTGGTGATGGCTTCGGTCAGCAAGCCACCCTGGTCGAAACCCACATAACCCGGGGGCGCGCCGATGAGGCGTGACACCGCGTGCCGCTCCATGTATTCAGACATGTCGAAGCGGATCAATTCCACTCCCATGATATAAGCAAGCTGGCGCGCCACTTCGGTCTTGCCGACGCCGGTGGGGCCGGAGAATAAAAAGCAGCCCACGGGTTTCTGCGGATTGCCCAGCCCCGAGCGCGCCATCTTGATGGCGGCGGCGAGCGCGTCTATCGCCTTGTCCTGGCCGAACACCACCGCTTTCAAATCGCGGTCGAGATTCTTGAGCGCCGTGCGGTCGTCGGTGGACACCGATTGGGGCGGGATGCGCGCGATCTTGGCCACGATGCCCTCGATTTCATGCTGACTGATGACGCGCTTTTGTTTCGACTTGGGCAGGATTTTCTGCGCCGCTCCGGCCTCGTCTATTACGTCTATCGCCTTGTCCGGCAAATGCCGGTCGTTGATATAGCGCGCCGACAGCTCGGCGGCGCTGCTCAAGGCGGTGGCGGTGTATTTCACGCCATGATGCGCTTCAAAACGCGATTTAAGGCCGCGCAGTATCGCCACGGTTTCATCCACCGTGGGCTCGACCACGTCAATTTTCTGGAAGCGGCGCGACAGTGCGTGATCTTTTTCGAACACGCCGCGGTATTCGTTATAGGTGGTGGCGCCGATGCACTTCAACTGGCCCTGGTTAAGCGCCGGTTTCAACAGATTCGACGCATCCAACGTGCCGCCGGACGCGGCGCCGGCGCCTATCAGAGTGTGAATCTCGTCTATGAACAGAATCGCGTTGGGATTATCCAGCAATTGTTTCAGCACCGCTTTCAGCCGCTGCTCGAAATCGCCGCGGTATTTGGTGCCGGCCAGCAGCGCACCCATATCGAGCGCATAGACCTGAGCGCGCTTCAGCACATCCGGCACTTCGCCCTCGACTATGCGCCGCGCCAGCCCTTCGGCGATGGCGGTCTTGCCCACGCCGGCTTCGCCCACCAGCAGCGGGTTGTTCTTGCGCCGGCGGCACAGCGTCTGCACCACGCGCTCCAGTTCACGCTCGCGGCCGATGAGCGGATCAATTTTGCCCGCCAGCGCCATGGCGTTGAGATTCATGGTGAAGTTTTCCAGCGCTCCGGCGGGCGCGCTTTCCTGCTCGGCATCGGCTTCGCTATCCGGTTTGCTGGGAGTGGCGCCCTGCGGCACCTTGGTGATGCCGTGCGAAATATAATTCACCACGTCCAGGCGGGTAATGCCCCGCTGGTGCAGGAAATACACCGCGTGCGAATCCTTTTCACCGAATATGGCCACCAATACGTTGGCGCCGGTGACTTCCTTCTTGTTGGAAGATTGCACATGCAGGATGGCGCGCTGAATCACGCGCTGGAAACCCAGCGTCGGCTGGGTATCCACCTCGCCGCTGACCTTGGGCGTGTGTTCGACCACGAAATCGGCCAGTTGCTTGCGCAGTTCCTCGATATTCACCGCGCAGGCGCGCAGCACTTCGGACGCGGTCGGATTATCCAGCAGCGCCAGCAGCAGATGCTCCACGGTAATGAACTCGTGACGCTTCTGACGCGCTTCCATGAACGCCATGTGCAGACTGACTTCGAGTTCCTGCGCAATCATCGGTGTTTCCTCATTTTTGCTGGATTCAGCTTTCTTCCATCACGCATTGCAGCGGATGCTGGTGCTGCTTGGCAAAGGATACCACTTGTTCGACCTTGGTGGCGGCCACATCCTTGGGGTAAACCCCGCACACCCCCATCCCCTCCCTATGAACTTTGAGCATGATCTGGGTCGCCTGTTCGCGGTTCATGAAAAAAATGGTTTGCAGCACGGCCACCACGAAGTCCATGGGGGTGTAATCGTCGTTGAGCAACACCACCTTGAACAGAGGAGGGGTCTTAACCTTGCTTTTCTTAACCTCCAGTACTGTGTCTTCACGCTGCCTGATCGCCATTTGCCTTGAACATGCTTAACCGTTGGAACATATTACTACTCTAAAGCTGCTAATAATAATGTATGCCCACTGCCCCTGCAATTTCAAGGGCACCCGACAAATATTTTAACTAAACCCTTGACTTAGGCACTTGAATGGGCGTAAAAAGCACACTGGTGTTTGGCTTCAAGTTTGCGCAGGTCCGGTTCTGCCGATTGCGGTCTTGATTCTCAAACAGCGTCCGGGTTTGAGCCCGTCAACTTTTTTCAAGGAAGCAATGTAATGGCAACTGGTACCGTCAAGTGGTTTAACGATTCAAAAGGTTATGGGTTTATCACCCCAGATGATGGCAGCGAGGATTTGTTCGCGCATTTCTCCGCTATCAACATGAGCGGTTTCAAAACCCTTAAAGAAGGTCAGAAAGTTTCTTTCGAGGTCACCCAAGGCCCGAAAGGCAAACAAGCCTCCAATATCCAAGCTTCATCTTAATTTTGTTGCGCGTGGCATTGCCGCGCCGCCAAAGCAAAAGCCCGCCTCACCGGCGGGCTTTTTTATTTAGCGGCCGCACGGTAGTTTTGCTAGTGATGGCGCATGTGCTCGATCATCGCATCCCCAAAACCCGAACATGACACCTGCTTGGCGCCCGGCAAGAGGCGCGCGAAATCGTAAGTCACGGTCTTGGCCTTGATGGCGCTTTCCATGGACTGGATGATCAGATCGGCGGCCTGGGTCCATTGCATGTGCCGCAGCATCATTTCCGCGGACAGAATCTGCGAACCGGGATTGACATAATCCTTGCCGGCGTATTTGGGCGCGGTGCCGTGGGTGGCTTCGAACATCGCCACCGTGTCGCTCAGGTTGGCGCCGGGAGCGATGCCGATGCCGCCGACTTGCGCCGCCAGCGCATCGGAAATGTAATCCCCGTTGAGGTTGAGCGTGGCGATCACGTCGTATTCCTCGGGACGCAGCAGAATCTGCTGCAGGAAAGCATCGGCGATCACGTCCTTGATGACGATGCCGCCGCTGGCGAGCTTCATCCATGGCCCGCCGTCGAGTTCGGTGGCGCCGAATTCGCGCCGCGCCAGCTCATAACCCCAACTCTTGAACGCGCCTTCGGTGTATTTCATGATATTGCCCTTGTGCACCAGGGTCACGGAACGGCGGTGGTTGTCGAGCGCGTACTGAATCGCCTTGCGCACCAGCCGCTCGGTGCCATCGCGCGACACCGGCTTGATGCCGATACCCGAGGTTTCGGGGAAGCGGATCTTGGTCACCCCCATTTCCTTGAGCAGGAAACCGATCACCTTTTTCGCTTTCTCGGATTGCGCTTCCCATTCGATGCCGGCGTAAATATCCTCGGAGTTTTCGCGGAAAATCACCATGTCGGTTTTTTC
>JBOIFQ010000144.1:0-2944 GCA_050741655.1 Burkholderiales bacterium
TTTTCGGGCCTTGCAAATCGGCGATGATGCCGACCGTACGGCCGGTTTTGTGCGCCGCGGCGCGCGCCGCCTGTGCTCGCGCCAGGTGATCCTGCGCCGTGCCGTGGGAAAAATTCATGCGCACCACGTCCACTCCCGCGGCAATCATGTGCTGCATGATTTTCGCATCACTGGAAGCGGGGCCTAGGGTGGCGACGATTTTGGTACGGCGCAGCATGAGTGACCTATAAAAAATAATTAAATAAACATATTACATAAATGCTTGCTTCGTGCCGCTCGCCAGCGCCGCCCGCTGTTCCAGAATTTCCACTGCTGGAAGTTTCTTGCCTTCGAGAAATTCGAGGAACGCCCCGCCGCCGGTGGAGATGTAGGAAATTTTTCCGGTTACGCCGTATTTAGCGATGGCGGCGAGGGTATCACCGCCGCCGGCGATGGAAAACGCTTTGGAGTTGGCGATCGCCCGTGCCAGCGTTTTGGTGCCTTCACCGAACTGATCAAACTCGAATACGCCCAGCGGCCCGTTCCAGACGATGGTGCCGGCGCCGGCCAGTTGCGCCGCCAGACGCGCCGCGGTTTGCGGACCGATGTCGAAAATCATGTCGTCAGCCGTAACTTCGCGCACGTCCTTGACTGTGGCCTTGGCGTCGGCGGCGAATTCCTTGGCGATGACGACGTCCAGCGGAATCGGCACCGAGGCGCCGCGCGTTGCCGTGAGTTCGATGATGGCTTTCGCTTCATTCACCAGAGCGGCTTCCACCAGCGATTTGCCCGTCTTGAAACCGGCCGCCTGAATGAAGGTATTGGCGATGCCGCCGCCCACGATCAAATAATCCACCTTTTGCGCCAGGCTCTTCAATAGGGTGAGCTTGGTAGATACTTTCGAACCTGCGACTATGGCGATCAGCGGGCGCGCCGGTTTTTCCAGCGCGCGCCCCAGCGCTTCCAGCTCCTGCGCCAGCAGCGGGCCGGCGCAGGCGACGGGGGCGAATCTGGCGATGCCGTGCGTGGTGGCTTCGGCACGGTGCGCCGTACCAAAAGCGTCATTGACATAAACATCGCAAAGCCTGGCCATTTGCCGCGCCAGGCTTTCGTCATTTTTCTTTTCGCCTTGGTTAAACCGGCAGTTCTCCAGCAGCAGCACCTGCCCTGGCTTGCTCTCAACCCCGTTTACCCAATCGCGTTTGAGCATCACCGGTTGGCCGAGCAATTCAGCCATGCGCTCTGCCACCGGCGCGAGCGAATCCTCCTGTGAAAAAACGCCTTCCTGCGGCCGGCCCAGGTGCGAAGTAACCAGCACCGCCGCCCCTTGTCGCAGCGCCAGTTGCAGTGCGGGGACCGAGGCGCGAATGCGCGTGTCTTCGCTGATCTGGCCATCCTGGATCGGCACATTGAGATCGGCGCGTATGAACACGCGCCTGCCGCGCAAATCCAGATCGGTCATTTTCAAAACCTGCATGGCGGATTACTTGGTCTTCATCCACGCAACCGTAACGTCCAGCATCCGATTACTAAACCCCCATTCGTTGTCGTACCAAGATAGAACTTTCACCAGTCTGCCCTCGCTGACCTTGGTGAGCGAAGCATCGAAAATGGAGGAAGCGGGATCGTGGTTGAAATCCACCGACACCAGCGGCTTATCGTTGTAGTTGAGAATGCCTTTCAGCTCGCCATGCGCGGCTTCCTTCACCGCCTTATTGATTTCTTCGACGCTGGTCGGGCGCCTGGCGATGAAATTTAAATCTACCAGCGATACGTTGAGGGTCGGCACGCGCACCGAGAAGCCATCGAGCTTGCCATTCAATTCCGGCAGCACCAAACCGACCGCCGCCGCCGCACCAGTCTTGGTGGGAATCATGGACATGGTGGCGGAGCGCGCCCGGCGCAGGTCTTCGTGATAGACGTCGGTCAGCACCTGGTCGTTGGTATAAGCATGCACCGTGGTCATGAGGCCGCTCTCGATGCCGATTTTTTCATGCAGCACCTTGGCTAACGGCGCCAGACAGTTAGTGGTACAGGACGCATTGGAAATCACGGTGTAGGAAGGCTTGAGTGATTTGTGGTTCACGCCGTAAACCACGGTGGCGTCCACGTCCTTGCCGCCGGGAGCGGAGATAATGACTTTTTTCGCGCCGGCCTTGATGTGGGCAGAAGCTTTTTCCTTGCTGGTGAACAGCCCGGTGCATTCATGCACCACGTCTATATTCAGATCCTTCCACGGCAGCTCGGCCGGATTGCGCAGCGCCAGTACCTTGATTTTGTCGCCATTGACTATCATGTGGTCGCCCTCGACCTGCACCGTACCATGAAAATGACCGTGTGCCGTGTCGTAGCGGGTAAGGTGGGCATTGGTTTCGGCATTGCCCAAATCGTTGATGGCGACGATCTGGATTTCCTCGTTGCGCCCGGATTCGTAAAGCGAGCGCAAAATATTGCGCCCGATGCGCCCATAGCCGTTGATTGCCACGCGAATGGCCATACTCTTCGCTCCTTGGAGGGGAAAAAGCGCTATTTTACCGCAGTGAGCGGAGTAAGCGCAGGGATTACAGTACGCTTTTTACCGCCTTGACCACATTCTCGACGGTAAAACCGAAATATTTGAATAAATCCGCGGCAGGCGCGGATTCGCCGAAGCGGTCCAGCCCCACCACCGCGCCTTCCAGTCCTACATATTTGCGCCAGCCGCCGGTAACACCGGCTTCCACCGCGATTCGCACCACACCTTTGGGCAGCACACTGGTTTTATAGGTTTCATCCTGGCGATCAAACACCGAGGTACAAGGCATGGACACCACGCGCACCGGAATACCCTCATCGGCCAGCGTTTTTTGCGCGCCCATCGCCAGCGCCACTTCGGAACCGGTGGCGATAATAAGCGCGCGCGGCTTGCCGCGCGCTGCCTCCGCCAGTACGTAGCCGCCTTTTTCGATATGGGTCAACGTGGATG
>JBOIFQ010000145.1:0-4234 GCA_050741655.1 Burkholderiales bacterium
ATCAACGAGTATCTCAGCGGAATGACGCGCGTGATACGCTCGCACCGCGGCACGCTGGATAAATACATCGGTGACGCCATCATGGCGTTCTGGGGGGCGCCGGTGAGCGACCCTGACCATTCCGGGAATGCGGTGATCACGGCGCTGGAAATGCAGCAAACGGCGCAGCGGCTGCGCGCTCAGTTCAAGGCGCGCGGCTGGCCGGAAATCCACATCGGTGTCGGCGTCAACACCGGTATCATGGTGGTGGGGGACATGGGTTCGGTGGTGCGCAAGGCGTACACGGTGATGGGCGATGCGGTCAACCTGGGTTCACGGCTGGAAGGATTGTGCAAGGAATACGGCGCCAGCATTATCGTGAGCGAAATGACCAGGAACGCGGTGCCCGGAGTGGTGTATCGCGAACTCGACAAAGTGCGGGTGAAAGGCAAGGACGAGCCGGTAAGCATTTACGAGCCGCTGGGACTGGAAGGCCAGGTAGGGAAGCCCGTTCTGGATGAGATCAAGCTCGCGCAACAAGCGCTCAAGCTCTACCGCGCGCAGAACTGGGACATGGCGGAAATGCAGCTTATCAATCTGCAGAAAATGGCCAGCAACTCCACGCTGTATGAATTGTTCGTGCGGCGCATCCAGCAATTCCGCGCCCACCCGCCGCAGCCCGGCTGGGATGGGGTGTGGGTATTCGAGACCAAGTAGCGCAGCGGCGGCTGGCGGGCTAAAATCAGGCCGTGCGGCCCATTAAGGAATCACGCAATCTATGAAACTCAGAATACTCGGTTGCAGCGGCGG
This sequence comes from Burkholderiales bacterium, assembly GCA_050741655.1. GTDB lineage: Bacteria > Pseudomonadota > Gammaproteobacteria > Burkholderiales > JAHFRG01 > JAHFRG01. The sequence continues at coordinate 790 of JBOIFQ010000145.1, forward strand.
CATCGGCGGAGAGTTGCACACTACCTCGATGCTGCTCGATGACGACATCCTGATTGATGCCGGCACCGGTGTGGGCGATCTCAGCCTCAAGCAGCTCACGCGCATAGATCATGTGTTCGTCACGCATTCACATCTGGATCATGTGGCGATGATCCCGTTCCTGGTGGATACCGTGGGCTGCATGCGCAACAAACCCATTACCGTGCACGCGACACTGGCCACGCTGGAAATCATCCGCCAGCATATTTTCAACTGGAAAATCTGGCCCGATTTCACTCATATTCCCAGTCCGGAAGAACCCTATATGCGTTACCGCAGCATCCAAGTCGGCAAAACCGCCGAGCTGGGGGGGCGCAAAATCACGCCGCTACCCGCTAATCACGTGGTCCCGGCGGTGGGATTTCATCTCGACAGCGGCAAGGGCAGCCTGGTGTTCAGCGGCGACACCACCACCAACGACGCGCTGTGGACGGCGGTGAACAAGATAAAAAATTTGCATTACCTGATTATCGAGACCGCGTTTTGCAACCGCGAACGCGATCTGGCGATTGCCTCCAAGCATCTGTGTCCGAGCATGCTGGCGGAGGAACTGGCGAAACTGCAGTGCGCGCCGCAGATTTTCATCACGCATCTGAAGCCTGGCGAAATCGAGCTCATCATGCGCGAGATCGAGGAGTGCGCGGGCAAATATAAACCCAGGATGTTGCAGAACAACCAGCTATTCGAGTTTTGAGCGGACGCACCGCGCCGCAACAAGAGTATGAGGATTAAACCATGAGTACAGTTTTCCAGGCCAAGCCGACCACGCAGGACGTTCTTACCGAAAAGCTGAATTTCACCAAGAAGCTGCAGGCAGTGACCAACAAGATACACGCCACCACCAATATTGATGAAATCATGCTGGAGGTGAGCCAGGACATTTGCGCCCTGTTCAACGCCGACCGTCTGACTATCTACACCCTGAGCGAAGAAAAAAACGCCATCGTTTCCAAGCTGAAAACCGGCCTCAACTCGTTCAAAGACCTGAAACTGCCGATTTCCGAGCAGAGCATCGCGGGCTATGTCGCGCTCAGCAAAAAACTGGTCAACATCAAGGATGTTTACGACGACAGCGAGCTGCGGGTGTTGAGCCCCCATTTGAGTTTCCTCAAGGAAGTGGACAAGCGTACCGGCTACCGCACCAGGCAAATGCTGGTGGCGCCGGTGCTGGATGCCGGCAACGAGCTGATCGGTGTCATGCAAATCATCAACAACAAAGCCGGAGTGGCTTTCCCGCCGGCGATGGAAGAGGGGGCGACGCAAATCAGCGAAACGCTGGCCATCGCTTTCAAGCACAGGAACCGCTCGCAGCACACGGTGCGTACCAAATACGATTACCTGGTGGCGGATGCGGTGATTTCGGCGGAAGAGTTTGAGCTGGCGACGCGTTCGGCGCGCCGTAAAAACATAGACATCGAGGATGTGCTGATAGACGAATTTCAGGTAAAAATACCGGCACTGGGACAATCCTTGTCCAAATTTTTCCAGGTGCCGTACGAGCCGTTCAAGGCGGATCGGGTGAAACCCGCCGATTTGCTCAAAAATATGAAGCGTGATTTCGCGCAAAACAGCCAGTGGGTGCCGATCGAGGAAACCCCGCAGGGGCTGGTGATACTCACCATCGACCCCGAACGCGTCAAAGGCTCGCGCGTCGCCAATAATGTCTTCCCCAAGCACAAGCTGGTTTATAAGGTGTGCACCCATCGTGAATTCATCAGCTCGCTTGATTTGTTTTATGGCGCCGGCGGCATGGATCCTACTTCCATCGGCGACATGCTTTCGTCTTTGGATGAAGAGGGCGAAGTGCTGGAAGGTGGCGGCGTGGACGAAGCTTCCGCCGCGGCCGACAACGAGCTGGTGAAACTGGTCAATAAAATCATTATTGATGCCTACAACCAGGGGGCGTCGGACATTCACGTCGAGCCGGCACCGGGAAAAAACAAAACGCTGATCCGCTTCCGTAAGGACGGCACTCTGGTACCGTACATCGAAGTGCCGTCCAGCTACCGCGCCGCTTTGTCGGCGCGCCTCAAGATTATGTGCGATCTCGATATCTCGGAAAAACGCAAGCCGCAGGACGGAAAAATAAAATTCAAGAAATTTGGTCCGCTCGATATCGAATTGCGGGTCGCCACCATCCCTTCGCAAGGCGGAGTGGAAGACGTGGTGATGCGGATATTGGCGGCGGGCGAGCCGATGCCGCTGGAAAAACTCAACTTGAGCGAAAAAAACCTGAAGAATCTGAAAGGCTGCGTGAGCAAGCCATACGGCCTGTTCTTCGTGTGCGGCCCCACCGGCTCCGGCAAAACCACCACGCTGCATTCGGTGCTGGGTTATCTCAATACGCCGGAGACCAAGATCTGGACCGCGGAAGACCCGGTGGAAATCACGCAGAAGGGCTTGCGCCAGGTACAGATGAACCCCAAGGCGGGGCTGACATTCGCGGTGGCGATGAGAGCGTTCTTGCGCGCCGATCCCGACATCATCATGGTGGGGGAGATGCGCGACAAGGAAACCGCCGGCACCGGCATCGAAGCCTCTCTTACCGGCCATCTGGTATTCGCCACCCTGCACACCAACAGTGCGACGGAATCCATCGTCCGTCTGCTGGACATGGGCATGGACCCTTTCAATTTCTCCGATGCGCTGCTGGGTATTCTGGCGCAGCGTCTGGGCAAGCGTCTGTGCTCGAAGTGCAAACAGACTTACTCGCCCAGCCAGGAAGAGCTCAAAGCGCTGCTCACCGAATACTGCCAGGAACTCGCCAACACCGAACAGTGGAAGAAGGATCCCAAGGGTTCTTATGAGGCGGTGTACAAGGAGTGGGTCAAATCCTTCGCCAACGACAAAGGACAGTTCACGCTCTATCAGCCAGTGGGCTGCGATACCTGCAACAAAACCGGCTACAAGGGCCGAGTGGGCCTGCATGAGCTTCTGATCGGCAGCGACGCCATCAAAAAGCACATTCAGGAGCACGCGCGGGTGGCGGAAATGCTGGCGACCGCGCTTAACGAGGGCCTGCGCACCTTGAAACAGGACGGCATCGAAAAAGTGCTACAGGGTATTACCGATATCCACCAGGTGCGCGCGGTATGCATCAAGTAACCGCCTCACAAGCGGAGGGAGGATAACGGTGAACGTGTTGACTGTCGAGGATCTGCTCGACCGGCTAGAACAACTCAACCGGGTCGGCCTGTCGCTGTCTCAGGAAAAAGACATCAACCGGCTGCTGGAAAACATCCTGATTGCCGCCAAGAATCTGGTCAACGCCGACGGCGGCACGCTCTACCGCATGCAGGACGGGCGCGTCCTCAAGTTTGAAATCATCCGCACCGATTCGCTCCACATCGCCATGGGCGGCACCACCGGCGTAGAAATACCGTTTTATCCGATCGCGCTGCATGAC
>JBOIFQ010000146.1:0-9688 GCA_050741655.1 Burkholderiales bacterium
GAGTAAGCAGTAAACATCTTAAAATCCAATTCCGGGTTTTTGCTCCTCACTCCTTACCTTACTCCTCACCACTCACCAATTATTTGAGTTGCTCGTAGAGCAGCGAAAGAATGCGCGTGCCGGTTTCGGATTTTTCCGGCTGGCCGTCCTTGTTCAGAATGCTCACCTGGCTTTCCTCGCCCGCGCCCTGCACCACAATCCGGTAACGCTCGTTCTTGGGAATTTTCTTTTCATCGGATCTCCAGAATGCGAACTTGTCGAGCAAGCCTTTTTGCTTGGGCGTGCCGTCAACTGCCAAATCGGCGTAGCGCACGAAATAAAGCCCCTGCGAGCGGTCGCGGTCCTCCACCGTGAAGCCGACGCGATCCAGCGCCAGCCCCACGCGCCGCCAGGCGCGATCAAAATTATCGTTGACGATGAGCTCGCCTCCGCCGCCAGGTTGCTTGCTAAGCCGCGCCTGCGCGGCAATCGCCGGCGTGGTCCCCGCCGCCGCTACCTGGGTTTTGCCCTCGCCCGGCTCGCCGCTCAGACGCTGCATCAGCTTGGACAGCATTAACGCTTCGAATTCGGGATCGTCCTTGGGTTGCCACACTGTGTGGTCCTTGTTTTCGCTGTCGAACACTTCGACCATGCCGCGATGGCTGATGTAGATTTCAGTGGTATCGGACTGCGCTCCACGCTCCAGCCGGGTGCGGAATTTGTCGCGCTGATCGGTGGATCGCACGGTGTTGATCACCTTGTTGAGCAAAGCTCGGACGCCGGCTTCGGGCACTTTTTCGCGGTGCTCGGCCCAATCCGTTTCCATGATGCCGATTTCAGGCGTTTCGGTTTTCAGCACATAGTCGTTGTCGAGCCAGAACTGGCGCACCACCGGCCACACTGCTTCCGGCTTGGCGGAAACCGCCAGCCAGCGCTGTCCGCCCGCGCGCTCGATGTGCAAGTTGTCAAACCCAGGCAACACGCCGGTGGCGCCGGGCGCCACCGTTGCCGCTTTGCCTTTGCTGAAATCAGAAAAAGTCGCGCTGCCCTGCACATTGCCTTCCACATTGCTCTGGCTGGCGCCGGGGGAAGTAAGATCAGGCGGCACTTCCAGCGGTTTCACTTCCTGCGCGGTTTTGTAGCTATCCTTATCGCCCAACAGATTCTTGCAGCCGCTCACTGCCAGGGCGGCGGTCAGCAGCAGAATCAGCAATCCTGGAATACGCATTCTGTTTTCCTTTGCCATTGCGGCTATACCTTGATGCCGGCCGCGCGCATGGCGCTTGTTACGGTTTCGTGATGGACGCTAGACAGCGGCGTCAGCGGCAGCCTGATGCCCGGCGCAATCAAACCCATTTGCGCCACCGCCCATTTCACCGGAATCGGATTGGCTTCGACAAATAAATGCTGGTGCAAGTCAAACAGCTGGTTGTTAATCGCGCGCGCCCTTGCCGCATCGCCGCTGAACGCCGCCGCGCACATTTCGTGCATGAGTTTGGGCGCGACGTTGGCGGTGACCGAAATCACGCCGTGCGCGCCCAGCAGCATCAGCGCCATGGCGCTCGCATCATCGCCGCCGTAAACGGCGAAATTTTTGGGCACCGAGCGCAGCAAATCCGTGCCGCGCTCTATGCTGCCGGTGGCGTCCTTCACGCCGATGATGTTCGGTACCTGCGCCAGCCGCAGCACGGTTGAATTTTGCATATCGCAGACGGTGCGGCTAGGGACGTTGTAGAGAATCTGCGGGATGTCCACCGCTTCCGCGATAGCCTTGAAATGCCGGTACAGCCCTTCCTGCGTCGGTTTGTTGTAATACGGCACTACGGAGAGCGAATAATCGGCGCCGACTTTTTTGGCGCAACGGGCGAGTTCGATGGCTTCGGAAGTGGAATTGGCGCCAGTGCCGGCAATCACCGGAATGCGTTTTTTCGCATGCCCGGCCACCACGCGAATCAGCTCGCAATGTTCCTCCACATCCACCGTCGGCGATTCGCCGGTGGTGCCCACCACCACGATGCCGTCGCTGCCTTCGCGCACATGCCAGTCCACCAGCGCGCGCAGGCGCGGAAAATCGAGGCTGCCGTCCTCCTGCATCGGGGTGACTATCGCCACCAGTGAGCCTTTGAGCATGGATCCGGTCCGGATAAAAGCCGGTATTTTACCTTAATCAGTTGTTCAACATCATACGTTTTCACGCCGGGCGCAGATGCGCTGCACCCGCGCTGGTTTGGGATGCGCGACATAAACATCCTCGTACGCGATCACGCGTAGTTGACCGCGCACCGCTTCCAATAATTCCCCCGGCTGGAGCAGAAAATCGGGATTGCCGGGTTTGCCGTAGCGTTCGTTGCCGGCGGCGAAGGTTTCGTAAATCAACACTCCGCCCGTATCCAACGCTTTGAGCAGATACGAAAACAAAGGGCGATGCAGGTAATTGGTGGCCACTATGCCGTCGAATCGGACATCCGCATAAGGCCAGGGCCCGTGTTCCAAATCAGCCAGCCTGGCTTCGACGCCTTTTATCCCGCAAAGGTTTTGAATGGCCCCGGCATCGTTATCCACTGCTTCCACTTGAAAATTCAGCGCGGCCAGATAGCGCGCATGGCGCCCGCTGCCGCAAGCCAGATCCAGCACCTTGCCTTGTTGCGGAATCAGATTCGCGAAGCGGCTCACCCATTCCGAAGGCGTGCTCAATTCATGCTGTGGCTGCATCGGGTTCTGTTCTACAATTTGATGATGCAAGATACCACAAGCCCTGTTCCCGGCGCATGGGCCGCTCACCTGAGTTGGCCGGAAATCGAAAAACGCATTCAATCCGGCGCGCTGGCGATGCTGCCGGTGGGCGCAGGGGCGAAAGAACATGGCCGGCATTTGCCGCTCAACACCGATCAACTGCAGGTGGAATGGCTGGCGGCGCGCCTGATCGAAAAAGCCAATGTGCTGGTATGGCCGGCGCTGACTTACGGCCACTACCCCGCATTCACCGATTACCCCGGAAGCTGCAGCCTGTCCGCTCCTACCTTCGAAAAACTGGTGGAAGAAATTCTGGATTGCCTCTTCGACGCCGGTGTAAAACAAATGCTGATACTCAATACCGGCATCAGCACCATCCAGCCGCTCATGCGCGTGGTGCTGCGGGAAAAACGCGCGCGGCTCGTCAACGTCTATCAAGGCGCGCGCTATTTAAAGGCTGAGGAAAAAATCCGCCAACAAGCGCACGGCAGCCATGCCGACGAACTGGAAACCTCCGTCATGCTTGCCATCGCACCGGAGAAAGTAAACATGAGTAAGACTGCGCCCTGGGTCAAAAAAATGCAGCCAGGCAAGCTGATGAGAAAGGATTCCGCCCACCCCAATTATTCGCCCGACGGAGTTTATGGCGATCCGGCACTGGCAACCAGGGAAAAAGGCGAGGCGCTGCTGGCCGCCATGCTCGCCGATATCCTGTCTATCCTGGAAAATTAATTTCAGCTTCAGGAATCCCGCTCATGGAGACTGCGCGGCGATTAAATCCCAGCGTCACCAGCTGTTGCTCGACACGGATCGCGTCCGCGGCCTGCGGTATCTCCATCTCCACCTGCTGCACAATGACCATGATGCCGCCACGACGCGCATAGCGCACGTTTCCCAAGCGCAGCACGCCGCCGTGCTGTTGCGCGTAATCACGCAATACTTCCAGCTGCGTGCCGGCCAAGCGCTTCGCCATCAGGGCATTGCCGCTTTGCGCCCGCACTTCGCCGCTGAAAATATGGCGCGGTGCCGCCGCTTGGATAAGGGCTGCCGTTGGCGCAACCGATTTTCCGGCAGCGCGTCCGCTATCCATAAGCACCGCATGCCCGGCCAGAGCCGCTCCGATCAAGCCGCTTATCAGGCCCGCAACTCTGTAGGATGTTTTCATTTGCCACCTCTGCTCTAAAAAAGACCGTTCGGTCTGTTGCTGATCAAAAAATTTTGCCGCTAGGCTTTCACTTCTTTCTCCACGTAATTTTCCAGATGCTCCACCACGCGCCGCATATGCACCGTATCCTTGTAAAGATTGCTCAGCATCACCGCGCCTTCCAGGCTGGCGATGAACAGCGTCGCCACGGCGTCGGGGTTTACGCCGGCGCGAAATTCCCCGTTGTTGATACCCTTGGTGACGATGCGCGCGCACATGTCGCGCCAACGGCTCATGGCGTCGCGCGCGCGCTGGCGTAGCACCGGGTCGGCGTCATCGCTTTCAATGGCGATATTCATCACCGGGCAACCGCCGGCGAGATCCGGATACTCGAAATATTTTTTGAATACCGAGATCACTCCGAGCAAGCGGCCGGTCGCGGTGTCGTTTTCACGGATGACCCTGTTGAATTTTTCGCCTACCCGGCCGACGGCGTAGTCAAAAACCTGCAGCACCAGATCCTGCTTGCTTTCAAAATGGTTGTAGATGCCGCCTTTCTTGAGTCCGGTCACTTTCATGATATCCGACACCGGTGAAACCAAAAAACCTTTTTTATTCAACAGTTTAAATGATTTTTCGAGAATCCGCTGCCGGGTGGCTTCGCCTTTGTTCATAAGCCTTTCCTTTTAAGACCGTTCGGTCTTTTTTAAAGCATAGCAGCGAGCATCAGGGAAAGTCAAGAGGGCTGCTCGGCTGGGGTGAACGGGCTGTTTACGGTTACGACGGCTTGCCGAAACTGATTTGTCCGCCGCGCAGGTCCAGCACCACGGTGTCCCTGGCCGCGAAGCGGCCTTCGAGGATTTCTTTCGCCAGCGGATTTTCAATTTGCGCCTGAATCGCGCGCTTCAGGGGACGCGCGCCATACACCGGATCGAAACCGGCCTTGGCGATTTCCTTCAATGCCGCGTCGCTCACCTGCAGATGAATTTCCAGTTGCGCCAGGCGCTGCTCCAGATAAGCCAGCTGGATTTTGGCGATGGCCTTGATGTTCTTTTCATCCAGCGCATGGAACACCACCACCTCATCTATGCGGTTGAGGAACTCGGGGCGGAAATGGGTTTTCACCTCGCCCAGCACCGCGAGCTTGATGACCTGATAATCGTCCTTCGCCATCTGCTGGATCATATGCGAGCCGAGATTGGAGGTCATCACGATCACGGTGTTCTTGAAATCCACGGTGCGTCCCTGGCCGTCGGTCATGCGCCCGTCGTCCAGCACTTGCAGCAGTACGTTGAACACGTCCGGATGCGCTTTTTCCACTTCATCGAGCAGAATCACCGCATAAGGCTTGCGCCGCACCGCTTCGGTGAGAGTGCCACCTTCTTCGTAACCGACGTAGCCGGGCGGCGCACCGATCAGGCGCGAGACGGAATGCTTTTCCATGAATTCCGACATATCAACGCGGATGAGATGGTCTTCCGAATCGAACAGGAAGGCCGCAAGGGCTTTGCACAATTCGGTCTTGCCCACTCCGGTCGGCCCCAGAAACAGGAAAGAACCGTAAGGCCGCCGGGGATCGGCCAGCCCCGCGCGCGAACGGCGGATAGCGTCGGATACCAGTCGCACCGCCTCGTCCTGTCCCACCACGCGCTGGCCCAGTTTTTCTTCCATGTGCAGCAGCTTCTCGCGTTCGCCCTGCATCATTTTCGAAACCGGTATGCCGGTCGCGCGCGACACCACTTCGGCGATTTCCTCCGCGCCAACCTGGGTGCGCAGCAGCGTGTGTTTCGCTTGCTGAGCGCTGGTCTTGTCGGCCTGTTTCAACTGCGCCTCGAGCTGCGGCACGCGCCCATACTGCAACTCGGAAACCCGCTGCCAATCACCCTTGCGCGTCGCGGCTTCCATTTCGATTTTGATTTTGTCGAGCTCTTCCTTGATGTGCTGCGCGCCCTGCACCTGCGCTTTTTCCGCTTTCCAGATTTCCTCCAGATCGGCGAATTCACGCTCGAGCTTGGCGATCTCGGTTTCCAGCAACGCCAGCCGCTTGCGCGAGGCTTCGTCTTTTTCCTTCTTCACCGCTTCGCGCTCGATCTTCAACTGAATCAGCCGCCGCTCCAGCTTGTCCATCGCCTCCGGCTTGGAATCGATTTCCATTTTGATGCGCGCCGCCGCTTCGTCCATCAGGTCAATCGCCTTGTCGGGCAGGAAGCGATCGGTGATATAGCGGTGCGAAAGTTCGGCCGCGGCGACAATCGCCGGGTCGGTGATTTCCACGCCGTGATGCAATTCGTATTTCTCCTGCAGCCCGCGCAGAATCGCAACGGTATCTTCCACCGTCGGCTCGTGCACCAGCACTTTCTGGAAACGCCGCTCCAGCGCCGCGTCTTTCTCGACGTATTTGCGGTATTCATCGAGCGTGGTGGCGCCCACGCAATGCAGTTCGCCGCGCGCCAGCGCCGGTTTCAGCATGTTGCCGGCGTCGATCGCGCCTTCCGCCTTGCCGGCTCCCACCATGGTGTGCAGCTCGTCTATGAAGACGATGGTCTGGCCTTCGTCTTTCGCCAGATCTTTCAACACTGCTTTCAGCCGTTCCTCGAATTCGCCGCGGTATTTGGCACCGGCGAGCAACGCGGCCATGTCGAGCGAAAGCACGCGCTTGTTCTTGAGCGTTTCCGGCACTTCGCCGTTGACGATACGCTGCGCCAGACCCTCGACGATGGCAGTCTTGCCCACTCCCGGTTCGCCGATCAGCACCGGGTTATTCTTGGTGCGCCGTTGCAGGACTTGTATGGTGCGGCGGATTTCGTCGTCGCGCCCGATGACGGGATCGAGCTTGCCCAGGCGCGCGCGCTCGGTGATATCCAGGGTATATTTTTTCAGCGCTTCGCGGCTGCCTTCGGCTTCGGTACTTCCCACGTTGTCCCCGCCGCGCACGGCATTGATGGCCTGCTCCAGCGGCTTGCGCTGCGCGCCGTGCTGCTTGAACAGCCGGCCGGTCTCGCCTTTATCCAACAGCAGCGCCAGCAGAAATAATTCGGACGCGATGAACTGATCGCCGCGTTTTTGCGCTTCCTTGTCGGTGAGGTTGAGCAGATTCGCCAAGTCGCGCGCGATGCTGATTTCGCCGGCATTGCCTTCGACTTTCGGCAGCGCTTCCAGGCTTGCCCTGAGCGCGGCCTTGAGCGGCGGCACGTTGACCCCGGCGCGGCCGAGCAGCGATAGGGTGCCGCCGTCTTCCTGCTCCAACAGCGCCAGCAACAGATGCTGCGGCTCGATGAACGGGTTGTCGTGGCCGACGGCGACGCTTTGCGCATCGGACAGCGCCTGCTGGAATTTGGTGGTCAATTTGTCAAGACGCATGGTCAGTCTCTAATAAACATCGGATGACAGGCTAAATGGGGGACAATATCGGATTTTCAATAGATTAACACCCTATAATCGTGGCCGTGAGACGGTGCGGGCGCTTCCCCTTCGACAAGCTCAGGGCGAACGGTTTATACTGCCATAAGAAACATTCGCGGCAAACCTTCAATCCATGAACAAAGCCCGGTCTGCTCTGGCGCGTGACATTACCCTGATATTGATTATCAAGGTGATTGCCTTGTTTCTCATCTGGCTCGCGTGGTTTTCCGGTCCGGAAAAAAAACCTGGCACCGAGGAAGTCGGCAAATCCCTGATTACCCCACCGCAACCCGCCCATGCCCAGCGCTGAGGTGGTCGAGCTTTCGCGCCTGCAATTCGCGGTCACCGCGCTCTACCACTTCCTGTTTGTTCCGCTCACGCTGGGCTTGTCGTGGATTCTGGTCATCATGGAATCGGTGTATGTGATGACCGGCAAGCCGGTTTACCGCGACATGACGCAGTTCTGGGGCAAGCTGTTCGGCATCAATTTCGCCATGGGGGTCGCCACCGGTATCACGCTGGAATTCCAGTTCGGCACCAACTGGTCGTATTACTCGCATTACGTGGGCGATATTTTCGGCACGCCGCTGGCGCTCGAAGGCATGATGGCGTTTTTCCTCGAATCCACTTTCGTCGGCCTGTTTTTCTTCGGCTGGCAAAAGCTGAACAAAGTCCAGCATCTGGCGGTGACTTTTCTGGTGGCGCTGGGTTCGAATTTTTCCGCGCTGTGGATCCTGATCGCCAATGCCTGGATGCAGAACCCGGTAGGCGCGGAATTTAATTATCAGACCATGCGCATGGAACTGACCAGCTTCCCGCAACTTTTTTTCAATCCGGTGGCGGGCGTGAAATTCGTGCACACCGTGGCGGCGGGTTATGTCACTGCTTCGATGTTCGTGCTCGGCATCTCCAGCTATTACCTGCTCAAGGGCCGCGACCTGGGTTTCGCTTTGCGCTCGTTCGCGGTGGCCGCGGGGTTCGGGCTCGCGTCCACGCTCTCGGTCATCGTGCTCGGGGATGAAAGCGGCTACACCACCGGCGAAGTGCAGAAAGTAAAACTCGCGGTGATCGAAGCGGAATGGGAAACCCAGGAAGCGCCGGCGGCATTTACCGCTTTCGGTATTCCTGACAATGAAAAAGAACGCACCGATTACGCCCTCAGGATTCCTTATGTGCTGGGCCTTATCGCCACGCGCTCGGTGGATGAAAAAGTCACTGGCATCAAGGAACTCAAGGCGCAGCACCTCAAACGCATAGACGACGGCATGCTCGCCTATGGCGCGCTGCAAAAATTGCGCGCCGGCGATAAAAGTCCGGACACGCTGGAGGTTTTCGAAAAATACAAAGCCGATCTGGGCTACGGCCTGCTGCTGAAGAAATACACCCCCAACGTGACGGACGCGACGCCGGAGCAGAAAATAAAAGCGGCCAACGACACCATACCGAAAGTGGCGCCCATTTTCTGGTCGTTCCGTCTCATGGTCGGACTGGGAATGTTGTTTCTATTCATTTTCTCCTGCGCGTTTTATTTTTGCGCGCGGCGCTCGATCGCCAGGCAGCGCTGGCTGCTGCGGCTTGCGCTCTATTCCATACCGCTGCCCTGGATCGCAGCGGAACTGGGCTGGATCGTCGCCGAATACGGCCGCCAGCCGTGGACCATCTCCGGGGTGCTGCCGACCTTCCTCAGCGCTTCCAGCATCGCGGCGGAACAAGTTTATTTCAGCCTCGCCGGCTTCGTGCTGTTCTACACTTTCCTGCTGACAGTGGAACTGTATCTGATGTTCAAGTATGCGCGGTTAGGACCGAGCAGCCTGCATACCGGGCATTATCATTTCGAAACGGCGCACGCATGATGAAAATCTTCAACCGCCAAGTACGCAAAGGACGCCAAGGAAAAACTCTATTCCGGGTTTACTTCGCGTCCCTCGCGTCCTCTGCGGTGAAAGCTCCTAAATGATCTTCGACTACGAAACGCTGAAGCTGATCTGGTGGGCGCTGGTCGCGCTGCTGCTGATCGGCTTCGCCATCACCGGCGGCTTCGACATGGGTGTCGGCATGCTGCTGCCGTTCCTGGGCAAGAATGACGAAGAGCGGCGCGTCATCATCAATTCCATCGGCGCCACCTGGGAAGGCAACCAGACCTGGCTCATCACCGGCGCGGGAACGGCTTTCGCCGCCTGGCCGCTGGTGTACGCCACGGTGTTTTCCGGTTTTTACATCGCGCTCATGCTGACTTTGTTCGCGTTGTTTCTCCGTCCGGTGGGTTTTGATTACCGCAGCAAGCTCGCCGATGCGCGCTGGCGCAATGCCTGGGACTGGGGTTTGTTCGCCGGCGCGGCGGTTCCGGCGCTGGTGTTCGGCGTCGCATTCGGCAATCTGTGGCAAGGCGTGCCGTTCCAGCTCGATCACGAGATGCGCATCACTTACGCC
>JBOIFQ010000147.1:0-3722 GCA_050741655.1 Burkholderiales bacterium
AGATCAACCTTGTCGAACTGATTATTTAATATCATGCCGCGCGTGTCCTTGCCGTAGGAGCCGGCCTCGCTGCGAAAGCACGGCGAGTGGCAAACGAATTTGAGAGGTAATGATTGCAGCGCCAGGATTTCATCGCGTACCATATTGGTCACCGGCACTTCGGCGGTGGGGACCAGATACAGTTTTTCGTTTTCGCTTTTCTGCAGCGCGAACAAATCTGCTTCGAACTTCGGCAACTGCCCGGTGCCGCGCATGCTCTCGGCGTTGACCAGATACGGTGCATAGATTTCGGTATAACCATGTTCGTTGGTGTGCACGTCGAGCATGAATTGCGCGATGGCGCGGTGCAGCCGCGCCAAACCACCTTTCATCAGGGAAAAACGCGCGCCGCTGATTTTGCTTGCCGCGGCAAAATCCAGCAGCTTCAGATTCTCTCCCAAATCCACGTGGTCCTTGGCGGGAAAATCAAACTGGGGCGGTGTGCCCACTTTGCGAACTTCAGCATTTTGCTCCGGCGATTTGCCGACAGGCACGCTCTCGTGCGGGAGATTGGGAATCAATAGCAGGAAATCCTTCAGCTCTTCCTGTATCTGCGCCGATTGCTTTTCCAACAACACCAGGTCATGGTTTATTTTTTCCGCTTCCTGCATCAGCGCGGCGGCATCTTCTCCCTTGCCCCTGGCCTGTCCGATTTTTTTGGCTAAAGCATTTCTCTTGGATTGCAATTCCTCGGTTTGGGTCTGATAATTTTTCCTAGCAGCATCAAGATTTTTCAGCGCATTAAGGTCGAGCGCAAAACCTCTCTGCGCAAGACGCGCCGCTATCCGCTCCAAATCATTCCGCAGTAATTGAATATCCAGCATTTAAACCTCTAAAATCTTTTAAGCCACAGAGTTCACAGAGATCACAGAGACAATCTTTTTATGCCATCCACAAGGCGTTTCTCGCCAAAGTTGATCAATAACGCGCACCTGAGGCCGGTTGCTTTCAAATACGATAAAGTTTGAGCTGTCGCTACCTCGGGCAAATTACGAATTGCTTTCATCTCCACCACTACCTCACTATCAACCAGTAAATCCAAACGCTGACCCTGAATCAACAAATCCTTGTAAGTCACGTTCACTGCCACTTGGCGCTGAAAACTTATTTGCCGCAGTGTCAGCTCGTGGCACAGCGCCTCTTCATAAACAGACTCCAGCAGTCCTGGCCCTAAAACTCGATGAACTTCGATGGCCGCGCCAATAATTTTTTCCGTAAGATCGTTGCTTATTTACTAATTGTTTTCTCTGTGGTCTCTGTGGCTAAGGTTTTGGTTTTTTGGTTTTCGCTTTGACATCCAGCGCGCGCAAATGCTGCAAGCGCTCCGTGATTTTGGCTTCCAGCCCGTGCGCGGTGGGCTGATAAAAATTCTGCGCGTCCATGCCGTCGGGAAAATAATTTTCCCCCGCCGCGTAGGCTTCCGGTTCGTCGTGCGCGTAGCGGTAATCCTTGCCGAAACCCATTTCCTTCATCATTTTGGTCGGCGCGTTGCGCAAATGCACGGGCACCGGGCGCGATTTGTCTTCACGGATGAAACGCCGCGCGTCATTATACGCCATGTAAACGGCGTTGCTTTTGGCGGTGCTGGCGAGATAAACCACGGCTTGCGCCAGCGCCAGCTCGCCTTCCGGGGTGCCCAGGCGTTCATAGACTTCGCACGCATCCAGCGTTACTCTCAGCGCGCGCGGGTCGGCGAGGCCGACATCTTCCACCGCCATGCGCGTGAGACGCCGGCCGATATAACGCGGATCGGCTCCGCCATCGAGCATGCGGCACATCCAGTACAACGCCGCGTCGGGGTTGGAACCGCGCACCGATTTATGCAAAGCGGAAATCTGGTCGTAAAACGCATCGCCGCCTTTGTCGAAGCGCCGCACCGTCTGCGCCAGCACGTTTTGCACATAATCGGCGCCGATCTCGGCGCGTTTATCCTGCTGCACGGCAACGGCGAGCTGCTCCAGCATGTTGAGCAGGCGCCGCGCATCGCCGTCGGCGTAGCTCACCAGCAGCACCTGCGCCTCATCCGTCACCGTCGCATCGGGCAGCGCCTGCTGCTGCGCACGTTCGAATAATTTCGCGAGTTCGGCGTCGGTGAGCGGATGCAGCACATACACCGCGGCGCGCGAGAGCAGCGCGCTGTTCACTTCAAACGAAGGGTTTTCGGTGGTGGCGCCGATGAATGTCACCAGCCCCTGCTCGACGAAAGGCAAAAACGCATCCTGCTGCGCTTTGTTGAAGCGGTGTACCTCATCTATGAAAAGAATGGTATGACGGCCGGATTGCTGCAACACATGCTCGGCGCGTTCCACCGCTTCGCGAATGTCTTTCACGCCCGAGAGCACCGCGGAAAGTGCGATGAATTCGGCGTTGAACGCATGCGCCATCAGCCGCGCCAGAGTGGTCTTGCCCGAGCCCGGCGGCCCCCACAGTATCATAGAGTGCGGTTTGCCGGAGGTAAACGCGAGGCGTAAAGGTTTGCCTTCGCCCAGCAAATGCGTTTGCCCGATGACATCTTCCAGTTTTTGCGGGCGTAGGCGCTCGGCGAGCGGGGCTTGCGGAGTTTTCCTTTGGAATAAATCAGTCACCGAGCACGTCCGCGCCTTTGGGCGGGGTGAACTTGAAAAAATCGGAATTGAATTTGAGATTGCGTTCGAAACCGGAAAAGCTCAGCACGGTGGTCTGCCCGAACGGATCGTGTAATTCCATCTTTTCGAGGCCGGCACGGCCAAACCCCATGCGCACGCGCTCGAAAGCGCTGTCTTTTATTTTCGGCAGCGCATCCAGCCACTCCAGCCCGTCCTGCACGCCGTCATCCTTGAGCGTATAGCCCTGCTCGATTTCATTGCTGCCTGCCAGCAGCGCGGCGGGGCTCACGCCCAGCGCCTGATCCAGTTTTTTCACCGTGACCTGGTTAAGTTCCGGATCATAGACCCAGAGTTTTTCGCCATCGCCGACGATGAGCTGCGCATAGGGTTTTTCATAGACCCAGCGAAACTTGCCCGGGCGCAAAAATTCCATGGTGCCGCTCGCTTGCTGCACGCTGCGGCCGTTCTTGTCGAGCAATTGCTGGCTGAAACGCGCGCGCGCCGAAGACGATTGCTGAATGAAACTCTTGAGCTGGTCGAGGCTGGAAGCGTGCGCGGGAATCACGCACAAGGCCAGCGCCAGGGCCCACGCGGCTTTCATAGTTTGCGGATTCTTTGAATTTCGGAAACCCGGCCGCCGGTGAAAGTGACGATGGTGGTAAACGGATCGGAAACGGTGGGCAGATAATAATAGGTTTTCACGACCAGGTTTACCGCGCTGCGCTGTATCAGTGCATTGCGGGAAGTCTGCCCGGATTGGGGGTTAACGCTGCGGTTGGCTGAAGCAATCGCCACGCTGCTCTCGGCGGTGCCCTCAAACACTTCCTGGTCGGGATTGCCGGTGTAGCCCAGCACTTCGGCTTCAGTCATGCCGCGCTCGAGCTTAATGAAGATTTCAAACGCCAGGCCGTGCGGCGCATTGGATTTTTGCACCACCACCGGCGGCGCTTGCGCCGGCTTTTGCTTGTCGAAATTTTCTTTCTGGCAGCGGATGCTGTGACATTCGTCCGCCCTGTCATCTCCCAGCACGCCGAACGGGCGCACATCCACTGTTGTTACCGATAAACCCGGCGGCGGCTTCTCGCCGTAGTGCGTGAT
>JBOIFQ010000148.1:0-6747 GCA_050741655.1 Burkholderiales bacterium
ATTTCATCGAGGAACAGCGTGCCATCGCTGGCGTCCTCGAAATAGCCGGAGCGCGCGGCGTTGGCGCCGGTAAAAGCGCCTTTGCAGTAGCCGAACAGCGTCGGCTCCACCAAGTTGGGTGAAATCGCGGCGCAGTTCAAGGCCAGATAGGGTTTTTGCGCACGCCGGCTTAAGCGATGCAGGGAAGCGGCGACCAGTTCCTTGCCGCTGCCGGATTCACCCTCGATCAGGACCGGAAACGGCGCACCGGCGTATTGGGAAATCTGGTGGCGCAGCTTTTCAATCGCCGGACTGGTGCCGATGATGCCGCTTTCCGCCGGCGCCGCGCCCAGTTCGGGGTCGTGGATTTCCAGCGCCTTGGTGAGCAGTTTTTTAAGTTGTTCCGGTTCGCAGGGTTTGGCGACGAATTCAATCGCGCCTAGGGTGCGCGCATGGCGGGCATTGGCTTCGTCATTTTGCCCCGACAGCACGATAATCTTGATGCCGGGGGAATGCGCAAGCAGTTCGTTGATGAGACGGAAGCCTTCGTCGGGACGATGCGGAGTGGGCGGCAGCCCGAGGTCTATCAGCGCCAGTTGCGGCGGCTGGTCAAGTTGCCGCAGCAGGCTTTTCACCTGCTTGCGCGAAGCGGCGGCATAGACGGTAAAATCCCGGCTCAACACGAAATCGAGCGTATCGGTGATCAGCGGATCATCGTCAACGATCAGCAGGTCCGGTTTGGTCTGGGTATTCACCGTTTTTCTCGTCAGATTGTGGCGTTATTTTGCCAGAGTCTCAAGTTCCCGTCATAGCCAGCGGTTCTCCAATGCAGTTCAGGAACGCCTGCTCCAGATTAGCTGCGGTATGCTGGCGGCAAAGCGCCTGCGGTGTGCCGGTAAACAATATCCTGCCGCCGTGAATTACCGCCATGCGGTCGCACATTTCCTCGACGTCGGCGAGCGCATGGGAAGTGAAAAATACGGTGCGCGATTGAGCGTGCAAATCCCTGAATTTGGTTTTCAGCCGCGCGCGCGCCTTGGGGTCGAGCCCGCTGGTGGGCTCGTCCAGGACAAATAAATCCTTGCCCGACAGAAAGCACGCTGCCAGCCCGAGCTTCTGCGTCATGCCCTTGGAATAAGCGCGCACCGGCAGAGTCAATGCGGCAAGATCGAGGTCGAGCGCGGCCAGCAGGGCTTCGACCCGCGGCGATTCATATGCCAGGCCTTGCAAGCTCAACATGTATTGCAGGAAATCCTTGCCGGTCAGGTAAAAGGGCGGGATGAAACGTTCCGGCAGAAATGACAAGCGGCTGCGCGCACGGGTTGCGCGGTGCGGAACATCGAATATTTCTATTTTGCCGCCGCTGGTTGCGCAAAAATCCAGCAGGCATTTGAGGAGCGTGGTCTTGCCGGCGCCATTAATACCGACCAAGGCAAAAAACTCTCCGGCCTCGACGCTGAAATCCACTTCGGCAAGCGCCGGGTGTTGGCCGAAGTGTTTGTTGACTTTATTGAATCGCAGGGCGTGTTGTGCCACTGTCGTTCCCTCCCTCTTTCGCCTCATCATAGCATGCTCGTGCAACGGCGCAGGGCCCGGGAGGTTTTTCCATTTGAAAGCCAACTGGTTTAGAATCCAGCTTTCATCAAATCCTGTACCCCCGTGCCCGCCGATTCCCTGGTAGAGATCAGCAACGTCAATTTCGCTTACGATCGGCGCCCCATTCTCAAGGGAATGAATATGGCGATACCGCGCGGGCGGGTGGTGTCCATCATGGGTGGCAGCGGTTGCGGCAAGACCACGCTGCTGCGCTTGATCGGCGGTCAATTGCGTCCCAGCGGCGGCGCGGTCAAAGTCAATGGCGAAACCGTGCATGAGCTGAATCATGCCGGGCTCTACCGTCTGCGCAGCCGCATGGGCATGCTGTTCCAGTTCGGCGCCTTGTTCACTGATTTATCTGTGTTCGACAATGTGGCGTTTCCCCTGCGTGAACACACCGATTTGCCGGAAGTTTTGATTCGCGACCTGGTGCTGATGAAATTGCACGCGGTGGGTCTGCGCGGCGCGCGCGATCTCATGCCTTCCGCGATTTCCGGCGGCATGGCGCGGCGCGTGGCGCTGGCGCGTGCCATCGCGCTCGACCCGATGCTGATTATGTATGACGAACCTTTCGCCGGACTGGACCCGATTTCACTCGGCGTGATCGCCAATCTGATCCGGCGTCTGAACGATGCGCTGGGCGCCACTTCCATCGTGGTGACGCACGACGTGGAAGAAACGCTGGGGATCGCGGATTATGTTTATTTCATGTCGGAAGGCGTGGTGGTGGCGCACGGCACGCCGGATGAAATCCGTGCGTCGCAACTGCCGTTCGTGCATCAATTCATCCACGCGGAAATGGATGGTCCGGTGCCGTTTCATTATTCGGCGCAACCCTATGCCGAGGACCTCGGCTTGGGAGGCAAGTCGTGATCAAGCCGGTGATTGAAGCGGTGCTAGGCTTGGGCGGCTGGACGGTAGGCAACATCGGGCGGCTCGGACACGCCAGCCGCTTTTTTTGGGCGGCGCTGAACCATTCGGGAACCAGCTTCAGGCGTTTCCGGCTGATTACCCGTGAAATTTATTTTATCGGCGTATATTCGCTGATCATCATCATCGTGTCGGGGCTGTTTGTCGGCTTCGTGCTGGGTTTGCAGGGCTACAATACGCTGCAAAAATATGCTTCGGAACAGGCGCTGGGTCTGTTGGTGGCGTTGTCATTGGTGCGCGAGCTTGGCCCGGTGGTAACGGCATTGCTGTTCGCCGGACGCGCCGGCACCGCGCTTACCGCGGAAATCGGGTTGATGAAAGCCACCGAGCAGCTTTCGGCGATGGAAATGATGGCGGTGGATCCGATTGCGCGCATCATCGCGCCGCGTTTCTGGGCCGGCGTGATTTCGATGCCGCTGCTGGCGGCGATTTTCAGCATGGTCGGGGTGTTCGGCGGCTATGTCGTCGGCGTAGTGCTGATCGGCGTGGACGAAGGCGCGTTCTGGGCGCAGATGCAATCCGGCGTGGATGTATTCAACGACGTGCTCAACGGCGCGATTAAAAGCCTGGTGTTTGGTATCGCGTGTACCTGGATCGCGCTGTTCGAAGGTTACGACAGCCAGCCCACCGCGGAAGGCGTGTCGCGCGCCACCACCCGTACCGTGGTGACCTCGTCGCTGACGGTGCTGGCGCTGGATTTTGTATTGACGGCTTTGATGCTGGGAGGTTGGTGATGGAACGCAAAACACTGGATTTATGGGTCGGCGCTTTCGTGGTCGGCGGAATTTTCGCGCTGTTCATGCTGGCGTTCAAAGTCGGCAACTTGGCGAGCTTCAGCTTGTCTGACGACAGCTATGTGTTGTACGCCAACTTCGAGAACATCGGCGGCCTCAAGGTGCGCGCACCGGTCAAAAGCGCCGGCGTGGTAGTCGGGCGCGTTGCCGATATTCGTTTTGATAACAAGGACTACGTGGCAAGAGTAACCTTAAGCGTGGATAAACGTTATCAGTTTCCCAAGGACACTTTCGCCAGCATTCTGACTTCCGGTTTGCTGGGCGAGCAGTACCTGGGGCTGGATCCGGGCGGCGACAGCGCGTATCTCAAGGCCGGCGATACTGTCGCCAAAACCCAGTCCGCGGTAGTGCTGGAAAAATTGATCGGCCAGTTTTTATTCAACAAGGCACAAGACGGGACTGCTAAATGAAAATTCTGCACAGGCTGCTATTCTCTCTGGTCGTCGCCGCCAGCGGCGCGCTGTTCGCGGCGGAGAAAGCGCCGGATGTGTTGGTGCGCCAAGCCTCGGACGAAGTCCTCGCCATTATCAAAAATGACAAGGATATCCAGGGCGGCGACCGCAAGAAAATCATGGATCTGGTGGAAGCGAAGATCCTGCCGCATTTCGATTTCACGCGCATTACCCAACTCGCCGTGGGCAAGCACTGGCGTTCCGCCACGCCGGAACAGAAACAGGCTTTGGTGAAGGAATTCCGCACGCTGCTGGTGCGCACTTACTCATTCGCCATTACCTCTTACCGGGATCAGACCTTTGACGTGAAGCCGGGGGTCATCAATGGCGACGAAGCCACGGTGAAAGTGCAAATCAACCAGCCCAGCGGCCAGCCTATCCTGATTGACTACAGCATGGGAAAAAGCGTGCAGGAATGGAAAATTTACGACGTGGTGGTGGGCGGCATCAGCCTGGTGACCAGTTATCGCAGTTCATTCAACAACGAAATCAACCGCGCCGGCATTGACGGCCTGATCAAGACCCTGGTGGACAAAAATCAGAGGCTGGAAAGCGGCGCGGAAAAACCGGCCAGCCTGCAGGTGCAGAAAAAATGATCGAACGCCAGGGGCGCAGCCTGCGCGTCGCGGGCCCGATAATCATGAGCAACGCCCATGACGTGCTGGAATCAGGCCTGCGTTTGCTCGCTGCGGGAGTCGAGGAAATAGATTTCAGCCAGGTGCGGGAAGCGGATTCGTCGGCGCTAGTCGTACTGCTGGAATGGCTGCGTGAGGCCGGACGCCGCAAGCTGCAAGCGCGCGCCGTCAACCTGCCCGAACCCATGAAAAGCCTGGCCGCGCTTTACGGCGTGCATGAGCTGTTGGCAAGTTTAAGGTAAAATGCTTTCTTAAGAAAAATCAGGCGTTGAATTTTTTTGACGCCCCCGCTGCGCACTTATCCCGCCAGATGATTCCTGCCATTCAAGTCGCAGACGTGCACAAGAGCTTTGGCACGTTGCAGGCACTGGCCGGAGTGAGCCTCACCATCACTCAAGGGGAGTTCTTCGCGCTGCTGGGACCCAATGGCGCGGGCAAGACCACGCTCATCAACATCCTGGCCGGGCTGGCGCGCGCCGATCACGGAAAAATTTCAATATTGGGGCACGACGTGGTCGGTGATTATCGCGCGGCGCGGCGCGCGCTGGGCGTGGTGCCGCAGGAACTGGTGTTCGACCCGTTTTTCACGGTGCGCGAAACGCTGACCATCCAGTCTGGCTATTTCGGTCTCAACCACAACCGCGACTGGATAGACGAAATCATTCACAATCTGGATCTGGGCGCCAAGGCCGGCACCAACATGCGCGCGTTGTCCGGCGGCATGAAGCGGCGCGTGCTGGTGGCGCAGGCGCTGGTGCACAAGCCGCCGGTGATTGTGCTGGATGAGCCGACCGCCGGCGTGGACGTGGAGCTGCGCAAGGCGCTGTGGGAATTCATCCGCAAGCTCAACCGCGACGGCCACACCATCGTGCTGACCACGCATTATCTGGACGAAGCGGAAGCGCTGTGCGGGCGCATCGCCATGCTGAAGCAGGGCAAAATCGTGGCGCTCGACACCACGCGCAATCTGCTCGAGAGTTTTTCTTCGCGGCGCCAGATCAGGCTGCGGCTGAGGCCGGATGCCTTGCCGCCAAGTCTGCGGCCGCTACTGGGCACGCGTGACGGCGACAGCTATGTTCTGGCGTTGCCCGATTATGCCGCGCTGCAGCGAGTGTTGACGCAGCTGCACGATGAAAAAATCGAAGTACGCGAAATCGAGCTGCTCGAAACCGATCTCGAGGACGTGTTCGTCGAAATCATGAGCAAACACTGATGCAAGGATTTCGCACCTTGTTTTACAAGGAAGTATTGAGATTCTGGAAAGTAGGCTTCCAGACCATACTGGCGCCGGTGTTGACCGCGCTTTTGTATCTTTTGATTTTTTCGCATGTGCTGGAAGCGCATGTACAGGTGTACGCGGGTGTGAGCTATACCGCATTCCTGATTCCGGGACTGGCCATGATGACGGTGCTGCAAAACGCGTTCGCCAACACCTCGTCGTCGCTGATTCAATCCAAAATCACCGGCAACATCATTTTTATCCTGCTGCCGCCGCTCTCGCACTGGGAAATTTTCCTGGCCTACACGCTGGCGGCGGTGGTGCGCGGGCTGGTGGTGGGGTTGGGCGTGTTTCTGGTGACGCTGTGGTTCGCGGCGCTGCCGGTGAAATATCCGCTGTGGATGCTGCTGTTCGCTTTTTTCGGCAGCGCCATACTCGGCGCGATGGGCATCATCGCCGGCGTCTGGGCCGAGAAATTCGATCAGATGGCGGCATTCCAGAACTTCATCATCGTGCCGCTCACCTTCCTGAGCGGCGTGTTTTACTCGATCCATTCGCTGCCGCCGTTCTGGCAGGCGGTGTCGCGCTTCAATCCGTTTTTCTACATGATAGACGGCTTCCGCTACGGTTTTTTCGGTCTGTCCGACGTTTCGCCTTATTATAGCTTCGCGGTGGTGGCGGTTTGCTTGCTCGCGTTGTCGCTATTCACTCTGAGCATGATTAGAAGCGGTTACAAATTACGTTACTGAAAATGACTACTCCCGAAAACATCAAAAGCGTAATCCAGCAAAATCTGCCGTGCCAGACGGTCGAAGTGCAGGGTGACGGCCGGCATTTCGAGGCGCTGATCGTGAGCGGGGAATTCCGCGGCAAGAACCGCGTGCAGCGCCATCAGATCGTTTACCGCGCGCTGGGTGAGCGCATGCGTGAAGAAATTCATGCACTGTCAATGAAGACATTGACGCCGGAAGAATGGACAAGCTAGTGATTCAGGGCGGTGCGCCGCTCGCCGGTGAAGTGCGTATTTCCGGCGCCAAGAACGCCGCGCTGCCGATACTCTGCGCCAGCCTGCTTACGGCAGAACCGCTGCGCATCGAAAATGTTCCGCATCTGCGCGATGTCACCACCACGTTGAACCTGCT
>JBOIFQ010000149.1:0-2366 GCA_050741655.1 Burkholderiales bacterium
GTGGCGGCGTGAATGTGACGCTGGGGTTGCCGATCATCCGCACTTCGGTGGACCACGGCACCGCGCTAGCTTTGGCGGGCAGCGGAAAAATTGACAGCGGCAGCCTGATCGCCGCTATCCGGCTCGCAATCATGCTGGTCAAAAACTCGCGCCAGCCGCGCAAATAAAAAACCGGTTTGATGCGCCATATTCCCAGAAAACGTTTTGGCCAGCATTTTTTAGTGGATGCGGAGATCATCGCTGCTATCATTGCCGCGATTAATGTTCAACCTGCCGATTCTGTCGTGGAAATTGGCCCTGGACTGGGCGCGCTCACACAGCATCTGGTGGCGCGGCTGAAACATCTGCATGTGATCGAAATTGATCGCGACCTCGCCGCGCAGCTCACGCGCGACTATCCGGCGCACCAACTCACCGTGCACAACTGCGACACCCTGCAATTTGATTTTTCCGCGCTGGGCACGGATCTGCGCGTGGCCGGCAACCTGCCTTACAACATTTCCTCGCCCCTGCTGTTTCATCTCACCCGATATGCATATTGCATACGCGATATGCATTTCATGCTGCAAAAAGAAGTGGTGGAGCGCATGGCCGCCGCGCCCGGAAGCCGCGTCTATGGGCGCTTGTCGGTGATGCTACAATACCGCTATGTCATGCGGCAATTGCTGGTGGTACCCGCGAGCGCTTTCAAACCGGCGCCCAAAGTCGAGTCCGCGGTGATTCGCCTGATTCCGCGCACGCGCCATGAATTGCACGCTCAGGATGAAGCCGGGTTCGCGCAAATCGTGACACGCGCTTTCACTCAGCGCCGCAAAACCCTGCGCAATTCTCTCAACCCGCATCTTACAGCCGAAGATTTCAAAAACCTTGAACTCGATGCCGGCCTGCGCGCGGAAAATCTGTCGTGCGATGATTTCGTGCGCATCAGCAATTATCTCGCCAATAAAACCGGCGCCAAGCGCGCATGAAATGGTTTCTCTCCAAACGAGGTTTATTCGGACTGGCGCTGGCGCTGCTGCTGATCAGCGCTAACTTCTACCTTTCCCTGGTGGTTTATCGCAACACCGCCAGTCTGATTGCCGCTTATGAAGAGGTGGCGGGGTCGCTGAAAATGCAGAAGCTTTCCGGCGAGGTGCTGCAATTATTCACCGATGCCGAAACCGGCCAGCGCGGATTTATTCTCACCGGCGATGAGCGTTACCTCGAGCCTTACAACCGCGCCAGCGCCGGCATCGGCGCCAAACTCAAGCAATGGCGCGACAAAGAGCTGGCGCGCGGCGCAGATGCGAAGCAACTGCTAGCGCTGGACAAGCTGGCAGAGGTCAAGCTTGCCGTGCTCAGCGAGACTATCACACTGCGCCGGAAAACGGGCTTCGATGCGGCTATGAAAGTGATGCTCACTGACAAGGGCAAGACCGCCATGGATAACCTGCGCCGCGTGATTGACCAGATCGAGCAGCGCGAGCGCGATTTGCTGGAACAACGCAATGAGACCCTGCGTACCGGTTCGCGCAATATTTTTTTCCTGTGCGCCGGCGCCGGGTTGCTGAATCTGCTGTTGCTGGTACTGATTTTCTACACCGGCTATCTGGACCTGAGGGAAAACGCGCGCGACAAATCGGCGCTGCGCGACCTCAATGCAAAGCTGCAAGACGGCATGCGCGAGCTCACGCGGCACAGCCGCGAAAGCACTTTGCTGAGCGAACTGAGCGAGGTGTTGCAGTCCTGTTTCAACGCCGCGGAAGCGCATCAGGCCATCGCGCAATTCGGCAAACAACTGTTCTCCGGCGAGGCGGGCGTGTTTTACGTGATGCACGATTCGCGCAATTATCTGGAAAACGCGGCCCAATGGGGCGATCCCGAGCTCGGCGGCCCGCTGTTCGCGCCGGAGGAATGCTGGGCGCTGCGGCGCGGACAACTGCATCGCGTGGACGACCCGCGGACCGGCTTGCAGTGCGATCACGCCAAGGCGGCGGGCGCGCCGCAAATGCACTACATGTGTGTTCCGATGGTGGTGCATTCCGAAACGCTGGGTCTGTTGCATCTGCAATTCGGCAGCAATCTCAGCCCCGAGGAAGCGGCGCGGCGCATGCGCACGGTGGAGCTGCTGTCCGCAACCTTTGCCGACCAGATTGCGCTCGCTATCGCCAACCTGCGCTTGCGCGATTCGCTGCGCCAGCAATCCATCCACGACCCGCTCACCGGATTGCATAACCGGCGCTATCTGGAAGAAGTGCTGACACGCGAGCTGGCGCGCGCCGAGCGCAAGAAAACCGCGCTGGCGGTGATTATTCTCGATGTCGATCACTTCAAGCGCTTCAACGATACTTTCGGCCACGAAGCGGGCGACGCGGTATTGCGCGCCC
>JBOIFQ010000150.1:0-3222 GCA_050741655.1 Burkholderiales bacterium
GGCGGCGGAAGCGAATCCCGTCAACAGCGATGTGCCGATTTTCATGGCGCACGGCGCGCTGGATCCCACTATTCCTTTGCTGCTGGCGAATTTGTCGCGGCAGCGCCTGATGCAACAGGGTTACCAGGTGGAATGGCATCAATATCTGATGCCGCATGCGGTATGCCCGGAGGAAATCGCCGATATCGGCGTATGGCTGGTGCGCGTGCTGGGCTGACGCCATCCCCATCATCGCAGTTTTCAAATCACGCCTTGCTGCTTGAGGATTTTTTGCTGTGCGGCGTCAATGCCGATGCCGGCAAGCACTTCAGCGGTATGCGCGCCCAATTCCGGCCCCAGCCAGTGTGTGGCGCCCGGCGTTCCGGTCATCTTCGGCACGATCCCCGGCAGCTTGATCGAGGTGCCGTCTTTCATCCGGAACTGCTGAATCATTTCGCGCGCCTGGTAATGCACGTCGTTGACGATGTCGGCGATGCTGTAGATTTTGCTGGCCG
This sequence comes from Burkholderiales bacterium, assembly GCA_050741655.1. Taxonomy (GTDB): domain Bacteria; phylum Pseudomonadota; class Gammaproteobacteria; order Burkholderiales; family JAHFRG01; genus JAHFRG01. The sequence goes on from JBOIFQ010000150.1 coordinate 495, forward strand.
GCACATCGGCCTGGTTCAGCGCATTGAGCACTTGTTCCAGATCGTGCTGTCCGGTCCACGCACTGATCGCCTCATCCAGCTCCTGCGTGCGCGGCACGCGCCCGGCGTTGCTGGCGAGTTGCGCATCTGCGGCCAAATCCTGGCGGCCGATGGCCTGCATGAAGCGCTTGAAAATTCCGTCGGAATTGGCGCCGATCACCACGTATTTACCGTCGCGGCAAAGATAAGTATTGGATGGCACGATGCCGGGCAGGGACGCGCCGCTTCGCTCGCGCACGAAACCCAGCATGTCATATTCGGGCAGCAGGCTTTCCATCAGGCTGAACACCGATTCATACAGCGCCACATCCACCATCTGTCCCTTGCCGCCGTTGACTTCACGGTGATAAATCGCCATCAGCGCGCCGATCACGCCATACATGGCGGCCAGCGCATCGCCCAGGCTGATTCCTACCCGCGCCGGCGGCCGGTCGGGATAGCCGGTGAGAAAACGTATGCCGCCCATGGATTCGCCGATGGCGCCAAAACCGGTGCGGTCGCGGTAAGGCCCGCTTTGCCCATAACCGGACAAGCGCACCATGATCAGTTTTGGATTGATTTTGCCAAGCGCGTCCCAGCCGAGATTCCATTTTTCCAGCGCGCCGGGACGGAAGTTTTCCACCACGATGTCGGCGTCCTTGACCAGCCTGCGCACGATGTCCTGGCCCGCGGCGGATTTCAGGTTCACCGTCACCGATTTCTTGTTGCGCGCCTGCGCCAGCCACCACAAGGACGTGCCTTGATGCAGCTTGCGCCAGGTGCGCAGCGGATCGCCGCCGTCGGGGGATTCGATTTTAATGACTTCGGCGCCGAACTCGGCCAGCAGCCGCGCGCAGAACGGCCCGGCGATCAGCGTGCCAAGCTCGATGATCTTCAGTCCCTTGAGCGGAGGATGGGCTTCGGGCACGGAGTCTCCTAGTTACGAGTGACAAGTGACGAGTGACGAGTGACGAGTTACAAGAATTATACGTGCTCATGCGCCTGTTTCGGCGCCAGAGACACTTATCTCAATAATCCCCTCTCCCCAACCCTCTCCCCACTGCCGCGGGGCGAGGGAGTATTCTTGATGCTCTACTCATCGTCTCTCTTTCAAGCGCCGGAACGGAACCGCCAAGGGTTCACCTATAAAGATTCCCTGTCCGGGCATCGCCACGCTTTTCCAGTAGGCCTCGATCAGCGTCTCTCCCAGCAGATAACGGCCGATGACAATCGCCGGGTTCGGAAACTTCTGCACCAGGTTGCAAGGCTCGACCACCGTCCCATAACTGCCCGTGGCGCCGGCTTCGAGCCAGCGCAGCGCGCTCATCTGGCCGCTGTCGCCGGTAAGCACACCTCCGGCGGAGGTAAGATGATCGGCGATAGCGCCGGGAACGAATTGCAAGGTTTCCAGCCCCTCGATGCGGGCTTTGCCGGTGAAGTAGAAAAGAACATCGGATTTATCCACGAGCACATCCTGCGCGAGCCGGCGCACGCGCATCCGGCGGCCTTTGGTTATCTGCTCGACCTGCGGGTAAAATGCGCTGCGCGCGTTGCGTGCGCCATCCGACGTTGATAACAGATAGGCGGTACCGGCCGGACGCGTGCCGTCCGATTCCACGCCATGGTCAATCAGCGCCTTGGCGTGCTCGAAGGAGGTGGCGGCGATCGCCATGGTCGGGCGTATTCCCAGTTGTGTGAATGGCAGGCGGCTGAATGAATTAAAATACCGGCTTGACTTTGTGGGGCCGCACCCCTCGGCGCAGAACGCGGGATCGAAACCGAAAGTAAATGCCGCGGTAATCGACATGCATTCGACGCGGTAAGGTTCCGCCCAGGTGAGCGCGTAAGCCTGGATATGCGGCAGCGTTTGCTTATCCACCTGCGCCTTGATCAGCTCGAAGCGCGCGCGCGTCAGCGCCGCCTCGATGGGAGTGAAGCTTACCTTGATGACATTCTGAAACGGTATGCTGCGCCGTTCGGCGTAGTAATTGCCGATCTCGACACTCAGCGGATCGCGCGTATTCACGATGACAGCAAGCTGAGTGCGATCAAGCGCCCGTGCCGGCCACGGCAGCAGCGCAGCCACGCACCAGACGCAGCAAACGATCACACGCGTAAAGGTCATGCGAAAATCCCCCGGCAACCGAGTGTAAGCGCCCGGCCATGCAGAGTGCAAGCCGCCAAAAAAAACCCCACCACTGGGGCGGGGTTCTTGTTTAAGGCAGCGGACTGAATCAGGCGGCTGCCTGTTTCCGCCGACGCCCGACAAAACCCATCAAAGCCAGACCGATACCCAGCATGGCGTAGATCTCGGGTTCAGGAACAGCCAGCAAAGTAACGTTCTCCGACACGAGGTCGCCCACTTTGGCGCCAGCGCTATCCACAAATCGGCCTTTGACAGACGCCTCATTGAGATCGGTGAACAGCGTTCCATTATCCACCGTAAGGTCAAAAACCCACGAATAAGTACCATCAGGCACGCTCACGCCTTTACCCGAGTTGAGAGCAGCATCACTGTTGGCACAAAGAAAACCGCTGCCGGATCCGCTGCATCCGCTGGCGTTAATCCCTCCATCAACCAACAGCCAATTTGCTGTACCAGAAGGAGCGGAGAACAGCGAAGAAGCAAAAAGAGAGCTACTCACCTTAACCGCAACTTGATCGAGAAATGAGCCGGTCCCAGAGTAGCCAGCCGTATTTACATCGAGCT
>JBOIFQ010000151.1:0-7488 GCA_050741655.1 Burkholderiales bacterium
GGCTATAGCCGATTTGACCGGCGGCGCCGGTCACCGCAACACGAACAGGCTTATTCATTATTTTCCTCTATTCAAATATTTACAAAATATATTTAAAGTTAAAACTTGTAAAATATTCGGGCCTTATTGCGGCGCAAGAATGGTGAGTGAAACTTTGAATTAACCTCTCGCATGGTAAGAAATAACCCCTGCTGCTGTCAATCAATTCTTATATCTTATAAAAGATACAACACATCGTGGACGCCAGGGGCGTTTTGTGATAAAAATAAAAACGATGAACAGCGCCAATCCATCCCCGGCTTTCCGCCCGCTTTATCAGCAGATCAAGATTCTGATCACGCAAAGCCTGATTTCAGGCGAGTGGCGTCCCGGCGAAGCGATACCCAGCGAAATCGACCTTGCCGCGCGCTATAACGTAAGCCAGGGCACGGTACGCAAGGCGATATCGGAATTGTCCGATGAAAATTTGCTGATCCGCCACCAGGGCAAGGGCACGTTTGTCGCTTCGCATACCGAACAACGCCGCCTGTTTCATTTCGTGCGCGTTTTTTCGGATCAGGGCGGGGCGATTTATCCCGGCGGAGAGCTTATGGAATGTAAACGCGGCAAAGCGGACAGCGCTACCGCGAAACTCCTCGAAATAAACCACGGCGCATCGCTGCACATCATCCGCCGTCTGCTCAAGGAAGGGACGCAACCGGTATTACTGGAGGAAATTCGCTTGCCAGCCGCGCTGTTCAAGGGCCTGGATGAAGAAGTCATCAACCAGCACCAGTGCAAGGTTTACAGCATGTTCGAATCCGCTTTCGGCATCCGCATCATCCAGGTGGTCGAGCAATTGAAGGCGGTGGCGGCGAATCGCGAGGCGGCGGCGCATTTGAATGTGGATGAAGGCGCGCCGCTGCTTTGCATAGAGCGCGTGGCTTACACCTATGGCGATAAACCGGTAGAGTGGCGCAAAAGCTTGTGCAACTCAAAGCGACATCATTACATGAATAAAATAGTATAACTAATTGACTTTAAATGAATAGAAAACGTCCAAAACACCTGGATTTACGCCGTATCCGGCTACCGCTTCCGGGTTGGGTTTCGATCCTGCATCGCATCAGCGGTGCGGCTTTATTTTTATTCATTCCTTTTTTGCTGTGGCTGCTGCAAGCCAGCCTGGGTTCGGCCGAATCCTATGCCGGATTCAAGGCGATACTCGCATCTCCGCTGATGAAAATAATCCTGCTCGGTTTGCTGTGGGCGTTCCTGCATCATTTCTTCGCCGGTTTGCGCTATCTCGCGCTGGATGTGCATTGGGGAATCGAACTCGCGCCGGCGCGTGCCACCAGCGCGGCGGTACTGGTGGTAAGTATCGCGTTCACACTCTTGATTGGAGCCAGGCTATGGTGAAGCGCATCGTAGTCGGTGCGCATTACGGTCTGCGCGACTGGCTGGCGCAGCGCGTCACCGCGCTGGTGATGGCGGTTTACATCGTTATCTTCGTGGGCATACTGCTTGCACATCCTGCACTGCAATATGTGGAATGGAAAGCGTTGTTCAGCAGTCAGTGGATGCGGGTGGCGAGCCTATTGTTCGCATTGAGCTTGTTGTGGCACGCCTGGATCGGGATGCGCGATATCTGGATGGATTACATCCCGCACACCGGCGCGCGCCTGCTGCTCGAAATCGCAACCCTCATCTGGCTCACCGGCTGCGGTATCTGGGCACCACAAATTTTGTGGGGCATGTAAATGGCCTTAACAAAAAGAACATTTGATGCGGTAATCGTCGGCGGCGGCGGCTCCGGCCTGCGCGCCGCACTGCAGTTGTCCGAAGCCGGAATGAAATGCGCGGTATTGTCTAAAGTATTTCCTACCCGCTCGCACACCGTGGCGGCGCAAGGCGGCATCGGCGCTTCCCTGGGCAACATGGGTGAGGATAATTGGTTATGGCATATGTACGACACGGTGAAAGGTTCTGATTACCTGGGCGATCAGGACGCGATTGAATTCATGTGCCGCATGGCGCCGCAAGTGGTGTATGAACTCGAACATTTCGGCATGCCGTTCGACCGCAATCAGGACGGCACCATTTACCAGCGCCCGTTTGGCGGGCATATGCAGAATTTCGGCGCCGGTCCGCCGGTGCAAAGAAGCTGCTGCGCGGCGGATCGCACCGGCCATGCCATGCTGCACACGCTGTATCAGCGCAACCTGCGCGCGCATACCCAGTTTTTCGTGGAATGGATGGCGCTGGATTTGATTCGCGACCAGACCGGGCAGGTGCTGGGCGTGACCGCGCTGGAAATGGAAACTGGAGAAGTGATGATCCTGCAAGCGCGCGCGACGCTGTTCGCTACTGGCGGCGCGGGGCGCATTTTCGCCGCCAGCACCAATGCCTTCATCAACACCGGCGACGGCTTGGGCATGGCGGCACGCGCCGGCATTCCGCTCGAGGATATGGAGTTCTGGCAATTCCACCCGACCGGCGTGGCCGGAGCGGGCGTGCTGATCACCGAAGGTGTGCGTGGCGAAGGTGGTTATCTGCTCAACAAAAACGGCGAGCGCTTCATGGAGCGCTACGCGCCCAATGCCAAAGACCTGGCTTCGCGCGACGTGGTGTCGCGCGCGATGGCGACTGAAATCAAGGAAGGCCGCGGCTGCGGCGAGGATGCCGATTATATTTTGCTCAAACTCGATCATCTGGGCCCCGAAGTGATTGAAAAGCGCTTGCCGGGAATACGCGAAATCGCCAGGAAGTTCGCCAATGTGGATCCGGTAAAGGATCCTGTCCCGGTGGTGCCGACCTGCCATTACCAGATGGGCGGCATTCCGACCAATTATCACGGCCAGGTGGTGGCGCCCAACGGACAGAATATGGAACAAGCGGTGCCGGGTTTTTACGCCGCAGGCGAATGCGCCTGCGCTTCGATTCACGGCGCCAATCGCCTGGGCACCAATTCGCTCACCGATCTGCTGGTGTTCGGCAAAGCGGCCGGGGATCATATGGTGAGTTTTCTAGCGGAGAATCCCGGGCACAAGAATCTGTCCCAGGATGCGGGTGATTCGACCCTTCAGCGCCTCGCGCGGCTGGAAAATCAGAAAAACGGTGAGAGCGTTCACGGCGTGGGAGCGGATTTGCGCAAAACCATGCAAGCGCATTGCGGCGTGTTCCGCTTTCCGGATTTATTGACCGCAGGAGTGAGGAAAATCAACGAAGTCGCCGAACGCGTGAAGCGCAGCGCAATCAAGGACAAGAGCAAGGTATTCAATACCGCGCGGGTGGAAGCGCTGGAGCTGGATAATCTGGTCGAAGTGGCGCAGGCCAGCATGATTTCCGCCGAAGCGCGCAAAGAATCGCGCGGCGCGCATGACCGCGCGGATTTTCACCGGCGCGATGACGTTAATTGGATCAAGCACACGCTTTATTACCAGGAAGGTCAGCGCCTGCTTTACAAACCGGTGCACATGAAGCCGTTGACTGTCGAAACTTTCGAACCCAAAGCCCGCGTTTACTAGGAGCCCAGATGCGTTTTTCAATCTACCGCTACGACCCGGACCGGGACGCCAAGCCTTACATGCGGGACTACGACCTGCAGCTCGAGCCCACCGACCGCATGCTGCTCGATGCCTTGCTGCGCATCAAAGCCATGGATGATTCGCTGTCCTTACGCCGCTCCTGCCGCGAAGGCGTATGCGGCTCGGATGCGATGAACATCAACGGCAAGAACGGTCTCGCCTGCATCACCAAGCTCGACGAACTCAGGGAACCGGTGGTGCTGCGGCCGCTGCCCGGGTTGCCGGTAATTCGCGATCTGATCGTGGACATGACGCAGTTTTTCAAGCAATACAATTCGATCAAGCCGTATCTCATCAACCACGATCCGGCGCCGGAAAAAGAGCGGCTGCAATCACCGGAGGAACGCGAAGAACTGAACGGGCTGTATGAATGCATTCTGTGCGCGTGCTGCACCACTTCCTGTCCTTCATTCTGGTGGAATCCGGACAAGTTCGTCGGTCCGGCCGGTTTGCTGCAAGCGTACCGCTTCATTGCCGACACCCGCGACCAAGCCACCAGCGAAAGATTGGATGACCTGGAAGACCCGTACCGGCTGTTCCGCTGCCATACCATCATGAATTGCGTGGACGTGTGCCCAAAAGGCCTGAACCCGACCAAAGCAATTGGTAAAATCAAAGGGCTGATGACCAAGCGCACAGTATGAGCGAGCTGGACCGTCTGCGCTGGCAGTGCCGGCGCGGCTTGTTGGAGCTGGACTTGCTGCTGAACGGGTTTCTCGATGCACATTATGCAAATTTGAACGAAATGCAAATCCGGGCCTTCAAAAAGTTGCTCGAATTCCCGGACCAGGAGTTGTTGAATTTAATCATGGCACGCGCCGAGCCGGCGCCAGACGGAACCAACCCGGTATTGCAATTATTGCGAAACATTAATTACAACGAGCCGAAGACATCAACTCATTCTTGAAATAAATCCACGGAGAAGTCATGGATAAGCAGCGCAAAGCAGTTCTTTCATTCAGCGACGGCGGGCAAGCGATTGAATTCCCGATTCTGTCGGGACAAATGGGTCCGGAAGTGATTGATATCCGCACTTTGCACGCCCAAAGCGGCATGTTTACCTATGACCCCGGGTTCCTGTCCACTGCCAGCTGCACTTCGACCATCACCTACATAGACGGCGACGATGGCGTCCTGCTTTATCGCGGTTATCCGATCGAGCAGCTGGCGCAGCATTGTGATTTTCTTGAAGTGTGTTATTTGCTGCTCAATGGCGAGCTGCCGGACAAAGCGCAGAAGGAAAGATTTGACAATCTCATCAAGCGCCACACCATGGTGCACGAGCAGCTGGCGCGTTTTTACAGCGGCTTCCGCCGCGACGCGCACCCGATGGCGGTGATGGTGGGCGTGGTGGGGGCCCTGTCCGCCTTTTATCACGAAGCCATGGATATCAGCGATGTAGCGCACCGCGAAATGTCGGCGGCACGCCTGATCGCCAAAGTGCCGACGATTGCGGCGATGTGCTACAAGTATAATCTTGGCCAGCCTTTCATGTATCCGCGCAACGCATTAAATTATGTGCAAAATTTCTTCCATATGATGTTTTCCACCCCGGCCGGGGACTATCCGCTGAATCCGGTGCTGGTACGCGCGCTCGACCGCATCCTGATTTTGCATGCGGATCACGAACAAAACGCGTCCACTTCGACGGTGCGCCTGGCGGGCTCGAGCGGCGCCAATCCGTTCGCCTGCATTTCCGCGGGCATCGCGTGCTTGTGGGGACCGGCGCACGGCGGCGCCAATGAAGCGGCCCTCAACATGCTGGAGCAGATCGGCGACGTGTCGCGCGTCGGTGAATACATCAAGCGCGCCAAGGACAAGAACGATCCTTTCAGGCTCATGGGTGTCGGCCATCGCGTGTACCAGAATTACGATCCGCGCGCCAATCAGATGCGCGAGACCTGCCACGAAGTGCTGAACGAACTGGGTTTGCAAAACGACCGCTTGTTCAAGCTTGCCATCGAACTGGAAAAAATCGCGCTCGAAGACGATTATTTTGTTTCCAAGAAACTTTATCCCAATGTTGATTTCTATTCAGGTATCGTGCAACGGGCGCTGGGAATTCCGGTGAGCATGTTCACGGCGATTTTCGCCATGGCGCGCACCGTGGGCTGGGTCGCCCAATGGAACGAAATGATTACCGACCCGGAATACAAGATCGGGCGCCCGCGGCAGCTCTATAACGGCGTGCAGCAAAGGAACGTAGTGCCGATCGCGCAGCGCAAGTAGCACGCAAAGGAGACGATCATGATGCAAAAGCTGCTGGGCAACTCTTATCTTTATGGCGCCAACGCGCCGTTCATCGAGGAATTGTACGAAGCTTATTTGCGCGACCCGGACGCGGTGAGCGGGGCATGGCGCGAATACTTTGATCAGGTCAAAGGCGCCGCCAGCGAAGTGTTGCACAGCCAGGTGCAGCAGGCTTTCGCCGCGCGCGCCAAGCGCCGCGGCAACGGCCATGCCGCGGCCGATCCCACTCTTGCCGCGCACGAGAAAAAACAAGTCGCGGTGTTGCAGCTTATCAACGCCCATCGGTTTCTGGGCGCGCGCCTGGCCAATCTCGATCCGCTGCAGCGCCAGGAAAAACCCAGTATCCCGGAACTCGATCCGGCGCATTACGGTTTGGACGAAGCCGACATGGATGGCGTATTCAACACCGGTTCTTTTGTCGGCCCGGACCAGATGAAGCTGCGTGAAATTATCCAGGCGGTCAAGCAAACTTATTGCGGCAGCATCGGCGCGGAATACATGTACATCAGCGATATCCAGCAAAAGCGCTGGATTCAAAACCGGCTGGAAGGCGCGCGCGCGCAGCCGAGTTTCACGCTGGAATACAAAAAACATATTTTGGAGCGCCTGACCGCCGCGGAAACGCTGGAGAAATATCTGCACACCCGTTATGTCGGACAGAAGCGTTTTTCGCTGGAAGGCGGAGACAGCCTGATTCCGCTGCTCGACCATTTGCTGCAGCACGCGGGCAAGCTGGGAGTTCAGGAAACCGTGATCGGCATGGCGCACCGCGGGCGCTTGAATGTTCTGGTCAACACGCTGGGCAAGATGCCCAAGGATTTGTTTTCCGAATTCGAAGGCAAGCACAGCGATGAATTGCCTGCGGGCGACGTGAAATATCACCAGGGATTCTCTTCCGACGTGATGACGCCGGGCGGACCGATGCACTTGACGCTGGCGTTCAATCCCTCGCACCTGGAAATCGTCAATCCGGTGGTGGAAGGCTCGGTGCGCGCGCGCCAGCACCGCCGCAAGGACCGTAGCGGCAAGCAGGTGCTGCCGATCCTGTTACATGGCGACGCCGCTTACGCCGGGCAGGGCGTGGTGATGGAAACGTTGAATCTTTCGCAGACCCGCGGTTATGGCACCGGCGGAACCTTGCATGTCATCGTCAACAATCAAATTGGTTTCACCACTTCCGATCCGCGCGATACGCGCTCCACCTTGTATTGCACCGACGTATCGAAAATGGTCGAAGCGCCGATTTTTCACGTCAATGCCGACGATCCCGAGGCGCTGTTGCTGGTGACCGAAATGGCGATGGATTTCCGCATGCAATTCAAGAAAGACGTGGTGATAGACATGGTGTGCTTCCGCAAGCTCGGGCACAACGAGCAAGACGAACCGCTGGTCACGCAGCCTTTGATGTACAAGAAAATCGCGCAGCATCCCGGTACGCGCAAGCTCTACGCCGAGCGCTTGCTGGCGGAGGGCGTGCTCAAGCCGGACCAAGCCGAGGAAATGATCAAGGCTTTCCGCAACGCGATGGACGGCGGTTATCACACCAACAAAACCATACTGTCTAATTTCAAACCGCCGTTCATGGTGAACTGGGCGCCGTTCAAGGGCAGCAAATGGACCGATCCGGCCGTCACCGCGCTGCCGCTGGAAAAATTGCGGGAGCTGGCCGGGA
>JBOIFQ010000152.1:0-3480 GCA_050741655.1 Burkholderiales bacterium
CGCTTAACACCCACCAACTCCTCGCCAAAGCGCATTACTGGCGAGAGAAAATCGCAAGCGCATGAGCATCAACGTCGATCCGGCGGACTTGGACAAATTCAGCGAGCTCGCGCATCGCTGGTGGGACCCGCGCAGCGAATTCAAGCCGCTGCACGATATCAATCCGCTGCGTCTTGACTACATCGATAAAATCGCCGGTTTAAAAGACAAAGCGGTGCTCGACGTGGGTTGCGGCGGCGGCATTCTGGCGGAGAGCATGGCGGCGCGCGGCGCCATCGTCACCGGAATAGATCTGGGCGATAAGGCGCTCAAAGTGGCAGAGCTTCATCTCATGGAAAGCAAACTGCAAGTGGATTACCGCAAGATTGCGGTGGAAGATCTGGCGCGCGAGCAGCCGCAACATTACGACGTGGTGACTTGCATGGAATTCCTCGAGCACGTGCCGGACTCGGCGCGCGCCGTCAAGGCGTGCAGCGAACTCACGAAACCCGGCGGCCAGGTGTTTTTTTCCACCATCAACCGCAATCTCAAATCGTATTTGTTCGCCATCATCGGCGCGGAATACCTGCTGCGCCTGCTGCCGCGCGGCACGCACGATTACGCCAAACTCATCAAGCCTTCGGAGCTGGCGCGCTTTTGCCGCGACTGTGGATTGAATGTCGAACAGCTCACCGGAATGACCTACAATCCGTTTACCCAGATCTATGCGCTGGCGCCCGACACCGGCGTGAATTATATTCTGCACTGCACGCGCCGTGATTAAAGCGGTGCTGTTCGACCTCGACGGCACGCTCGCCGACACCGCGCCCGATCTGGGTTTCGCCCTCAACCGTCAGCGCGAAAAGCACGGATTGCCGCCGCTGCCGCTGGCCGCCATCCGCCCCTATGTTTCGCAAGGCGGGCGCGGGCTGCTGAAAATCGGCTTCAATCTCACGCCCACAGATGCCAATTACGCAAGCATGCGCGATGAATTTCTGGATTTGTACGAGCAGCGCCTGTGCCACGAGACGCGGCTTTTCCCCGGAATGGACGAGCTTTTGGCTGAACTGGAAAAAAGAAATCTGCCGTGGGGAATCGTCACCAATAAAATCGCCCGCTTTACCCTGCCGCTGATGCAAAAGCTGGGGCTGGACAAACGCGCCGCCAGCATTGTGAGCGGCGACACCTGCGCGCATTTCAAACCGCATCCCGCGCCGCTGCTGCACGCCAGCCTGGAAATCGGCGTGTTCCCGCAAAACTGCGTTTACCTCGGCGATGACGAACGCGACGTGCAAGCCGCGCGCGCGGCGAACATGCGCGCGATGGTGGCGCAATACGGTTATCTGGGTAACGGCAGCCATCCCGAAAGCTGGAGCGCGGATGCCCTGCTGGATAAACCGCTCGACCTGCTGGCGTATCTATAGTGTTAAAATGGCAGCTCCGGTGAACTTTGCAATGGCCGGAGACTCAATAGCCAACATGGGGGTGACCCGGTTTCGACGTGGGTTACAAAGCAGCGCAGGGCATACCGAGGACCAGCTCCCTCGCAAATCCAACTGGAAATCTATAAACGCGAACGACGAGCGTTTTGCTTTAGCCGCTTAATACCGGCTAACTCTGCACCGGTTTGGTTCTAGGCCGGCTGGCGCAAGCCAGAGCAGAGTCATACATAGAGCCTCGTGCCGCCCAGGGTTACTTTGAGCGGGACTAAAAAATAGGTGACTCGCCGTGGCGCAGCCCGTCGGTTGGCGGCGCAGCGGTTAAATTAAACAGCCAGACTAAGTATGTAGAACTGCCTGTAGAGGGCTCGCGGACGCGGGTTCGATTCCCGCCGCCTCCACCATAAAAAACAAAGCCACCCTAGCGGTGGCTTTTGTCATGTTTCGAATCAAAGCCATATCTGCTAGTCTTGACTAACGAGATGGTGATTCGTCTCTGACCCCTAGCATACTAAGTTCCGGTTCACGCGCACCACAAGAACGCCTTGCTGCTGCGCTAGTTTGCGGCCTGTAGGGTGTACTTGACGAGGATTCGCGCGACGCGAGATTTTTCGCCATTCCAGTTCAGGAACTCCTGGCACACCTGTTTCGCTACGTCGCCGTCGGGCCGCTCGGAGAATTTTTCAGCGAAGCGCGCCTGGCCGGCGTCCTGCCCGGGCTGTACGCGGACATCCGCCCACGGCTGCTTCGAATCCTCGAAGCGGGTATAGACCTGTACTTCCTTCACGGTCGCGAAGGCCGGCAACCATGCACAGACCGCGACGCGCACTGCACCCTGCTCGCTGCATTCGGGTTTAGACCCAGCGGCGGCGTCCGGCTTGCACGGGCCGACCACGACGCTCGCCGCCACACCTTCTGTGCCCAGTTGGATCGCATCCGCGCGGTGAGCTTCGGTTTCGATCTGCTGGCGTTCGCTCAAGCGGGTCTGTTCCAGTCGCATCGCGGTGGCGTTGATCTCGGAGAGCTTGGATTGCAGATCGGACCGCAGGACATCCCGATCGACTTCGCGCAACGACACGAAATATTGCGAAAGCGCAAACCCGCCCACCGCCGCGGCGATTATCAGGGCGAAGACGAAGAGCACCGGCCCGCGCCGGGTCTTTTTCGTGATCGGCTGTCCGCGCTCGCGCTCGCGCAGCTCCTTGCGCCAGGACATACGAAGCTGAACCAGCGCGGCCAGCGTCGTGGCGGCGGCACCGATAAAAGCGGCCAGTACCGAGTCGGGAAGATTCATGCTTTCGAAGACGCGATAAAACGATAGTAAATTCAATTCGGCCTGATCCCGTTCGCCGAGCCCACGCGCCGGTAGCGGGTGCAGAAAAGGCCCCGGACTGCGCATCGTGAGCAGGATCTGCGGTTACTTACCGAGCAATCTACTTCAACCGCGAGAGCGCGGCAAGCGCTTGCTGTTCGAGCAAACGAATGCTAGGGGTCAGGAAATTATTAGGCTCAGAGTGGAGTTCTTTTGACCACGGTTTTTAACTGTTTTCCACAATTTGCCCACGAACGAGTTTGAGTCCGAGGGTAAAGATACTGTATTTTCTCCGACGTTGTCCATGATGTTGTCATCTTGTTACGGCGTCCGCGCCGCGCGGATTAATGGCACTGCTGCTTGACGTTGCTGCGCAGCAGCCACCAGTTGACCGGCCAGGCCGCGAGGAAGCCCGCGGGCAGCGCGACGGCGTAGCCCAGCCAGAACTGCGCTGACAGCATGGACGCGGTCTGCACGCCGCCCATGTGGTAATCGGCGAAATTCATGGCGATTTCCATCACCGCGATGGAGATGGCTTCGCCGAGCCAGATGGTCTTGAATGCCTGTCCCCAGCTCTGGCCCTGCTTCACCAGCGGCCACAACCCCAGAGTGAACCCGCTAACGTAACCCAGCACGGTGGCCAGTGCCATCGTCACCCAGGGATTCAACCCCAAACAGACACCGATGACGAGGCCGATCCACTCGCCGATGGCGCAGCCGGTAAGACAGTGCAGAGTCGCGACCGTGGTC
>JBOIFQ010000153.1:0-8462 GCA_050741655.1 Burkholderiales bacterium
GTTACTACTATCGCAAAGCAGTCTATCGCTCTTTCCTCCTTGATCCGCCGGCGTGCGCCTTGTTCCGGGACTTTGTGTGAAAGATCGCCGTGGCTGATGCGCGAAGCAGCTTCCTGTACCGCCGACAAAGGGCGCACCATGGCGCGCTGCATGAAAAACCGCGACAAAAGCAACAGCACGATCGCCAGGAAAATCGGCAGCAGCAAAAGCAGCGGCGCCAATTGATTCAACTTGGTCAGGCGGGATTGCAATTCTGTTTGCTGCAGCCGCAACAACTGCTCGATGGCATTGAACGCTTCTTCGTAGCGGCCGAATCCCGCCAGCTCGAGATCGGTATCAAAAATCTTGCGTTTTTGCTTGAGCGGCATGCCGGCCTGGGCGCGGGTAATGTCGGCAGCCTGGGTTTTAATCACATTGTAGGCTTCGCGCAGGCGGTTTATCGCTCCACGTTCCTCGTTGTTGGTGGCAATATTGTCCAGTTTTTCCAGATGCTGTTCGATGCGTTTCTGATATTCCTTGTATTGCCGCGCGGCGTCCGGGTCGTTCAGGAACACTGCGTCGAACACTTCCTTTACCTGGCGGTAGAGGTTGCCGCGCATGTCCTGGATTTCCTCCACCATGGAATTGATGCGCAGCGATTCGCGCGATGATTCCTGCCAGTAGTAAAGCGCGGCGCTGCCCAAAGCGCCGCTCGCCAGCACCAGAAAAAGATAACCTAGCGCATACAGCAGCATCAGTTGTTTTAGTGATTTTGGCCGTGACATGAGATAGCTGTTCGCTTTAAGTCTTTCACTCGTTCACCCTGAGCCTGTCGAAAGGTGAACGGGTTAGGACAGGTTCGCCGGAGGGCGCTCATGGTGCGACATGCTCACCACGAATGCTTGAATGAATAGGACGAGATTTAAGCTTACTTGAGTATTGAGCCGGTGTGAAATGACTGGCTGATGTCATTGCGAGGAGTGAACGACGAAGCAATCTCGGGTCAGACGTAATGCAAAAGCGAGATTGCTTCGCTAGACCGCCACGTTGCACTCGCGGCTGAAGGCTCACCGCAAAGACCTCTTACGTCATTGCGAGGCACCCTTCGACTTTGCTCAGGACAAGCTGCGCCGGCGTTGCAATCTGCTTTGGGTGTGAAAGGCGAGATTGCTTCACCTTCGGTTCGCAATGACAAGGAAGGGGTCTTTGCGAGGAGTGAAACGACGAAGCAATCTTGGGTCTGATGTGACGAGGAAGATGTCATTGCGAGGAAGCGCAGCTGACGTGGCAATCTGCTTTTGAAATGCGAGATTGCTTCGCTAGATCGCCACGTTGCACTCGCGGCTGAAGGCTCACCGCGATGACGGCAATAATGTCACTCCCTGCAACACCCTGTAACGCTTTCGAACGCTGAGGCCAGCACGGCATAGCCGGGCAGATTAATCTTATTACTATAATATTTTGTTTTAAAAACAAAAAATATTAAATAAGCCTGAGATTAGTCATTGGCACGACAGTTGCTATCTTACGCAACGCTAAATCAAAGCGGCGTAAGCAGTTTTAGAAATAACTGTAGTTTTTTTGCAACAAGAAACTGACTATGTCGCTTTTTATCTTGACACCCTCGCTATGCGTATAGGAGGATGCTTTATCCTGGATTTCTAGGGTGTTGTTTGTTTCATTCAATATTTTTTCTCAATGGAGGAAGCATGATAAAGCATAAAAAACTGGGCATGGCGGTAGCAGGTGCCTGCGCGCTGCTGGGCTCGACTGCCGCCAGTGCGTTCAGCCTCAAAGCGGGCGATTGGGATGTCTCCTTCAGCGGCGACGTCAACGCGTTTTATACCTACAGCCATTGCGATAACAACGCAAGACCTGTAGTCGGCGGTATAATTTGTACCACCAGCAACCAGCAGAGCAACTCGCAAGTGCGCGGCGGCTTGCTGCCTTCGGCCTTGGTGTTTTCCGCCAAGACTCAGCAAGAAGGTTTTGACATCGGCGTCACCTTTGGTCTTTACCCCGGCATTAACAGTTCGGCGGGTGGCATAATCGGTGCGAATGGCTCCGGGTCCACAATAGGTCTGGCTACCAGCGGCATAGACTTCCGTCAAAACTTCTTTACCATCGGCGACAAGGATATTGGTACCTTCAAGCTGGGCCGCGATATCGGTATTTTCGGTTCCGATGCGATTCTGAGCGACATCACGATTATAGGGGTGGGTACTACTCTCAGCCCGCGTGCCCCGACCAACACCAGTTTGGGCCGCATCGGTTTGGGTTACATCTATACCGATTTCTCGCCGCAGATTACTTATATTTCACCTAACGTAAGCGGTTTCCAGGGCTCAGTCGGTATTTTCCAGCCCTTCGACCAAACTGGCTTTGGCGCCGTAACCCTTGGTGGCCCCGGCATCTCCGCAAGCCTGACTGGCCATCAAACACCAGGCGTCCAAGGCAAGGTGACGTATGACTACAATGTCGCAGGTGTAACAGGCCGTACCTGGGTGGGAGGTTTCTATCAAAGAACTTTCGCTCTGGCAGGGGATACTGTTGGAGTGGGTGGCGCCACTGCAATCGCGGGTGAAGCCGGTGTAAAGGGCAGCGTCGCCGGGTTCGATGCCGTGCTTTATGGCTATTACGGCCGCGGCATCGGTACCACCGCGTTCCTGTTTGATGGTGTAGCAGCTGGAGGACTAGCTAATGGCAACCGCCGTAATTCCAAGGGTGGTTATGCGCAATTGGGCTACCGCTTCGGCAAATGGCATCCCGTCGTGAGCTATGGCGCGAGCTTTCTGGATCTGGCCACCAGCGAAGCGCCCAACATCCTTGTGGCGCGTAACCGTTCCTACGGCGGCGGCGTTTACTACAGCCTGACCAAATCGGTGACTCTGGATGTTGAATTTTTTCATAATATTTCCAACAACCATATCGGCGGCAGCAATGTTGGGAACGACTTCAGCGTGGGCGGAATCATATTTTTCTAAACCCAGCTAAAAGCTAAATCCTGAAATTCGAGCGGCGCCCACAAGGCGCCGCTTTTGTTTTGTGCATGCACCGGCTTGCGTACCAAGCCTGCAAAAGGTATTGTGTTACGATTGATATTAAAGAAATGGTAACAGTTATGAAAGCGCAGACTATCAGTATCAAGGTGGATTCCGAGCTTGCAAAGGCTTATCAAAACGCTCCCAGCGGAGAAAAGAAAAAAATTGAAATCCTGGTGAATTTTTGGCTCAAGGAATTCGCTTCCGACAAAATGCCGCTAAAAAAATAATGGATGAAATAAGCGATAAGGCAAAGACTAAAGGTGCCACTCCGCAAAAGCTGCCCCTGTCTTCAGGTGAATAGTGAAGTTGCGCTTTGTTTTTGATACCAACGTCATCGTCAGCGCCTTACTTTTCAAAGATTCACTTCCCCGCCGGGCTTTTGACGCCGCGCTGGACAGCGGCAAAATCCTCATTTCAGCACCCGTCTTGGAGGAATTAGACCGGGTACTGGCTCGCGAAAAGTTCAGCAAGTACGTCAATATCCTTGACCGCAACCGCTTTCTGGCGGCTTTGGTCAGGGAGGCCAGAATGGATTGTTATTTCTTCGACAATAAACGTCTGCCGCGATCCCAAGGACAATATGTTTCTGGATCTGGCCGTGAGTGGAAGCGCAAGTAAAATAATCAGCGGAGACTCAGATCTGCTCACCTTGACCCCTTTTTGTGATGTGGCGGTGTTGACGCCGCAAGCCTTTCTGAGATCAATCAAGTCAAGAAAATGAGATTTGCACTTATTGAGATCACGGAACTCAATAAGTTTTTGCTAATCAAATTAACGATTTCTTCTAATTCTCGATCAAGGTTCAAATCATGAAAATAAAATCTGTTTTTTGGGGAGTTGTTTTTTTTGCCGTGTGTTGTTTACCGGCTCTTGCCTCTCCATTCGCCTATGTCACCAATCAAAATGGCGGCGTGACCGAGATCGATCTGGATACTCTCGCGCCGGTGGCGGAAATAGATATTCAGGCGCAAGAGCCGCGTGGCATCGGCATTACCGGCGATGGAAAATATGTGCTCACCGCCAACAAGGACAGCGGCAACATTTCGGTGCTGGACACCGCCACCCGTGCTGTCGTGCGACAGGTGGCAATAGGCAAGAATCCCGAATTCATCCGTGTGCGCGGCAACCGCGCCTATGTGAGCTACGAACCGAGCGCGGGCGAAGGCAAGCCGGAAGCGAAAAAAGACGACGACGATGACAGCAAGAAAACTCCGGCAGGAATCGCCGTCGTTGATCTGGATAACTGGAGCGTCATCGCCACCATGACCAGCGGCCCGGAAACCGAGGGCATAGAATTTTCGCTCAATGGCAAGCTGATGCTGGTTACCAATGAAGGCGACAACACCGTTACGGTTTATAAACTGCCATCCGGGCAGCATGTCAAAACCATCAATACCACGCGCTACGGCAACCGCCCGCGCGGCATCAAAATATCGCCGGACGGAAAAACCTATGCTGTCACTCTGGAGTTTTCGAAAAAACTGCTTATTTTAAGCAGTAAATTAAAGGTGCTGAAAACCGTTATTACTGGAGAATCCCCTTACGGGCTCGCTTTCGACCGTGAAGGCAAGCGGCTGTTTGTCGCCGCCGCGCGCTCCAAGCAATTGCAGGTTTTCGATGCCAAAAATTTCGCGCTCATAAAGAATATCCCGGTCGGAGATCGCTGCTGGCATTTCAGTTTTACTCCCGATGGCACGCGGATTCTGGTCGCGTGCGGCAAGTCAAACGATGTGCATGTGATTGACGCGCAGTCTTACGAGCACATCAAAACAATTTCCGGACTCAAAACACCTTGGGGCATTGTCACTAATCCGAAAGCGCTTGGAAGCCTGGACCAGCCTTGAACCAAAATCCGATTTTTACGAGCGAGTAACATGAACAGAATAATGGAGAAATATTCGCAGGCTGCGGTGACTTATCATTGGCTGCTGGTGTTACTGGTTTTTACACTTTACGGCCTGGGCTGGTACATGGTGGGGATTCCCAAAGGCACGCCTGCGGTGGCGTGGTATTACAACCTGCATAAATCCATCGGTCTGGTGGCGGCACTGCCGATTGGTTTGCTGCTCTGGTGGCGCGTCACGCACCAGGCGCCGACGTTGCCAGCCAGCATGCCGCGCTGGCAGATCCGGGGCACCAAGTGGAATCATGTTTTGTTTTATATTTGCCTGGTGGTGATGACGCTGAGCGGTTTTATCGAGTCGAATTTCACCAAGTACGGCATCAAGTTTTTTGGTTACCCGTTGCCGCTTTTGGGATGGGAAGACAAGACCATTTATCTTCTGTTTAACCGCATCCACGTTTTTACATCCTATTTTTTCGCGGCCTTGATCGCCGTGCATGTGCTGGCGGCGCTCAAGCATGGGCTGCTCGACAGGGACGGTGTGTTTCAGCGCATGCTGCCGTGAAAATTATTTGCGCGACGTTGCGGTGGAATGAGAATACATGAAGCCCACGATGACGACGCAAACCAGCACCGCTTGCAGTATCAATCCCTGCCAGTTGGGATAGATCCCCAGTACCGGAAAAGAGGGGAAACTCGCCGGGTCGGCGGGCAGTTTGCCTGCGGCTTGCAGCGCCGCCACGCCTTTGCCGGTAAACACCACGGCTAAAGTCGCGACTAAAGCAGAGCTGATGCCGAAAAATAATCCCAGCGGCAGTTTCATGCTATAGCGTGCAATCAGCCACGCCAGCACGATTAATCCCGCCATACCCACTGCCAGTCCCAAAATCACCGCGCCTTTGCCGCTGGTTCCGGGCTGCACCATCAGCGCCTGAAAAAACAGCACGGTTTCGAATACCTCCCGGTAAACCACCAGAAACGAAACTAGCGCCAACCCCCACAATGTGCGATGCGTGAGTGCGCCCGCGACTTGTTCCTTGATGAAAGCGCTCCAGCGCAGAGCATAGGTTTTGCGGTGCAGCCAGAATCCCACATACAGCAGCAGCGCCGCCGAAAGCAGGGCGGTAATGCCCTCGGTAAGCTCGCGCTGTGCGCCGCTGATGGCGATGATTTTCAGGGACACAATCCAGGTTAGAACGCCGAGCAGCAGCGCGGCAACCCAGCCGACATGCAAATAAACCAGACCTTCGCGCTTGCCGGTTTTGATCAGGAACGCCGCCATGCCTGCCAGCACCAGGATCGCCTCCAGACCTTCGCGCAGGATGATGATGAGCGCGCTGACAAAGTCGGCGCCAGCGGATTCAGCCCGGGTTTCCAGGCGTTCACGCGCTTCCTCGATCATGCTCACCAGTTGTTTGTGCTGCGCTTCGATTGTGTTTATTGCCGCGCCGGATTGAATGGCGTTGCGGTATTGCGTCATCGCTTCTTCGATGCGCAGCCGCAGTGCGTGATCCACCGTGTCAATGTTGGCCTCGGCCAGTTCGAAGCCTTCGAGATATGCCGTGATGGCAAGCTGATACGCGGCTTCGTGTTTTCCATCACGATAGGCGGCGACGCTTTGTTCGAGTGTCTCCAGCGCAAACGCCAGAGGGGAGGCGTGCTTGCCGGAAAGCACGGCGGGATTTGCGCGCAAAAACGCAAGTTGATAAAAAGTCGCATCGCTTCCGCGTTTTGCTTCCGCGGGAGTGGTGTTGACAAGGACGCTCAAATCGGTGAAGTAGTGTTTACCTTCCCGCCAGGATTGAGCGCCCTGATTTTTTTCTTCCTCATTGCCGAAAAAATTGCTCACATAAAACGCCAGTGCCCAGCGTTCGTCTTCGGTAAATTGCCTGAAGGCCGGCATGGCGGTACCGCTCACGCCCTGGCTGATGGTGTTGTAAAGCACGAATACGCTGCGCTGCAATTGCCGTTCGCGGTCATGGAAGTTGCCGGGTTTAGGATTGAGGGTGGCGGCCAGTGTTCCGTCGCCGTGCCCCGCCGCACCATGGCAGGATGCGCAGTTATTGCTGAAGAGCAGGGCGCCTGCCTGCAAATCCGGAATGCGTTTTGGCGCGATGCTAATGTTGTAGCTTTTAATTAAACCCCAGCGCAGCTGGTTGGCAAGTGCGGCAACCTCTTCACCTTTTGCTTTGCTCCGAACCAGCGTCCCGAGTGTTGTGGCTTGCTCAACCAGCGTCATCTGTCCTGGCTGCGTTGGCAGTTTTGCAATCTGGTTTTTTATCTGACCGGAAAATTCAAGCTGTTCCGCGTATTCATCCGCGTTCACCACTTTTCCGTTCTGCACGAAATGCGGGTACTCGATGCCGACGTAGTCGAGCAGGTGCAGCACGCCGAGCGCATCGTTGTCCGCGCGCGCCGGCGGTGGACAGAGGAGCAAGACAGCGGCGCAGAGAAAATAAAGGAGCTTGGGCATCGAAAATATCACCGTTAAGTTACTGTAATGATAATTATACTCATTAAGTATGTCAAACCAGCAATAATATATAATTTATTATTTTATATAGTAATTTTTACATAAATGCTTATTTTATGTTTTATTTTAACAAAACATTTGCTATATTTAATAAGAATCATTATCATTTGTAAACCGGCTGGTGAAAAAGAGCCGGAACGTAAATGACCAACTAATTCCAGTACGGGAGAACTGAATGAAAAAAGAGATTTTAACTGGCCGGCGCAAAGCCGTGTCACAGCTTGCTCTGGCTTTGTCATTAATTTTCGGCGCGCAGACAAGTTTCGCGGCAGCCCCCAGCCTGGAAGAAAAACTGGAAATCCTGCAAAAAGAAATAGAGGAAATCAAAGCGGAACTGGCCAGAAACAAGCAGCAGGTCCAGTCACCAGCGCCGTCGCCATCGCAAGCTGCGGCCACGGACACGGGCTACAGTGGTTTCAAACTTGGCAACACCACCTTGGGCGGTTACGGCGAAGCGATCTACAACAAATTCACCAAGGCCGGCAACAACGATCAATTTGATCTGCGCCGTGTAGTTTTATTTGTCGGGCACAAGTTCAACAACCGTTTGCGATTTCAATCCGAAATCGAATTTGAACATGCCAAAACCGAAACCGGCGCCGGCGGCGCGGTGGAAGTGGAGCAGGCGTATATCGAGTATGGCCTTACGCAAAATCATAATCTGCGTGCCGGGCTGGTACTGGTGCCAAGCGGCATACTCAACGAAACCCACGAGCCCACCACGTTTTACGGGGTGGAGCGCAACCGCGTGGAGACGGTGATTATTCCCGCCATCTGGCGCGAACTCGGTGCCGGCTTGCAAGGCCGGTTGCTGCCGGGTCTGGAATATAACATCGGCGGCGTAACCAGCTTGGACACGGGTAGATTCACCGAGCCGGAAAACGGCATACGCGAAACACGCAGCGAAGGCAGTCTGGCGCCGGCCAACGATCTGGCGGTATATGCCGCGCTCAATTACCGCGGCATTCCCGGTTTGCTGCTGGGCACCAGCGTGTTTACCGGCAATACCGGACAAAATGGCGCCAGCAATCCGGCGCTGGCGGGAGTGAACGCGCGGGTGACG
>JBOIFQ010000154.1:0-2074 GCA_050741655.1 Burkholderiales bacterium
GGCGTTGATCGCCACCGATTTGCCGGAACCGGTGGTACCCGCCACCAGCAAATGCGGCATTTTCTGTAAATCCGCCACCACCGGATTGCCGCCGATGTCCTTGCCCAGCGCCAGCGTCAGGGGCGAAACCATGTTGGCGTAAGCCTGCGAGCTGACGATTTCGGAAAGTTTCACCACCTGCCGTTCGGGATTGGGAATTTCCAGCCCCATGCAAGCCTTGCCGGGAATGGTTTCAACCACGCGTATGCTCGCCACCGACAGCGCACGCGATAAATCTTTCGCGAGATTGACAATCTGGTTGCCTTTCACACCCACCGCGGGTTCGATTTCGTAGCGCGTAATCACCGGGCCGGGATAGGCGGCAACGACTTTTACTTCCACTCCGAAATCCAAAAGTTTTTTCTCGATCAGGCGCGAAGTAAACGCTAGCGTCTCGGTGGACAGCACTTCGACGCTCTCATCCGCCTTGTCGAGCAGATGCAGCGGCGGCAGCGGGGTATCGGGCAGATTCTCGAACAACGGCACTTGTTTCTCGCGCTCGACGCGCGCCGACTTGGGGATTTTCTCCACCGGCTGCTGGATGCGGATCGGCTCGTGTTCCTCGAAGCGTTTCTTCTCTTCCTCGACGAATTCCTGGCGCTGGCTCACCGCGACCTTGCCCTGGCGCTGGTCTTTCCAGCTGCGCCAGCCGCCGATGACGGAAAAATAAGCGTCTTCCAGCCAGCCGCCAAGGCGCTCCATGAGTTTGACCCAGGACAGCCCGGTGAACAGCGTCATTCCCACGGCAATCAGCATCAGCAGCATCAGCGTGCCGCCGGTGAAACCCAAACCTTTCAGAGCGGCTTTGCTGACGAGGCTGCCGGACATGCCGCCCGGCGCCAGCGGCAATACCGTCCTGAGGTTGTGAAAATGCAGCGCCTCCATGCCGCTGCTCGCCAGCAGCAGGATGATAAAACCGCATGCGGCGACAAAAAAAGAACGGCGGTCGGTCAGGCTTACGGTATCTATGCGCCGGTAGCCCCATAAAGTCGCGAACAGCAGAAATACCACCCACCAGTAAGCGGAAACACCAAACACATAGAGCAGAATGTCGGCCAGCCAGGCGCCGATGATGCCGCCAAGATTGTGCACCTCGCCCGCGCGGTTGCTGGAATGCGACCAGGCCGGGTCGAGTTTGTCATAGCTCACCAGCACCAACACCATATAGGCGGCGGCGGCCACCAGCATCAGCCACCACGATTCGCGCAGCAACGCCGCGAGTCTGGGCGGCAGCGGTTTTCGCTCGTCAGCTGATTTGGATTTGTTGTAAGGGGAAAGCATCGAAAGGCCGGAACGCTTCATCGATTCCACCGATTATATCAAGTTGCGGCGCTCGGTTCCCGTTTTCGATGCTCGCATGTGACCCTTCTTGGCGCAAGCCAGGGCCGTTTCCGCAATAAACGGATAAGGGTTTGATCCGGCGTGCCACCCGGTCCGAATCAAAAGCCGTAGTCACCATTCAGCTTGTTTTCAAACCATGGCGCCCTGCAATTGCCGCAGTCACATCTTGGCAGCGCTGGTTAAAGCCCCCGGCAATTTCTGAGTGAGAATGATTTTTTTGGCTTCGATACGAATATGCCCGGAAAGGGTCAAATCGCGCAAAATACGGCTCACCATTTCGCGCGAGGCGCCTATCATGTCGGCCAGATCCTGTTGCGAAAGTTTTTCCCCGACCACCAACTGACCGTTCTGCGGCTTGGCCAGTTCCAGCAGGGTGCGCGCGACCCTGCCGTAGACATCCATGAGCGCAAGGCTTTCGATTTTGCGGTCGGCATTGCGCAGCCGCTGCACCAGGCCTTGCATGATGCGGAACGACATTTTCGGGTTGTGTGCCAGGCAATTTACGAAATCGGACTTGCCTATGACGAGCAGCTGGGTGGGTTCCATCGCGATCACGTCGGCCGAGCGCGGCTGCTCATCGATCACCGCCATTTCACCGAAGAATTCGCCCTTGCCGATAATCGCCAAGATGACTTCCTTGCCGTCGTCCGTGCTCAGAATCACCTTGACCTTGCCCGAAGCAACGATGTAGAGC
>JBOIFQ010000155.1:0-6441 GCA_050741655.1 Burkholderiales bacterium
CGGGAGTGGCGCTGGCGGCGGCGCTGAAAGCCGACGAGTGCCAGATTTACACCGATGTGGACGGAGTTTACACCACCGACCCGCGCATCGTGCCCGAAGCGCGGCGGCTCAAAACCATCACCTTCGAGGAAATGCTGGAAATGGCGAGCCTTGGCTCCAAGGTGCTGCAGATCCGCTCGGTGGAGTTCGCCGGGAAATATAAAGTGCGTTTGCGCGTGCTTTCCAGTTTTCAGGACGAAGGCGATGGTACGCTGATTACTTTTGAGGAAGATGAAAAAATGGAACAGGCCATTATTTCAGGGATCGCGTTTAACCGCGACGAAGCCAAGATCACCATACTCGACGTGCCCGACCGGCCCGGCATTGCCTACCAGATTCTGGGACCGATAGGCGAGGCCAATATAGATGTGGACATGATCGTGCAGAACGTCGGTCACGACGGCATGACCGACTTTTCTTTTACCGTGCATCGCAATGATTTCGCCAAGGCGATGAAGATTCTCAAGGATCAGGTGGCGCCGCACATCGGCGGGCGTGGCGTCAACGGCGACGACAAGATCGCCAAGGTTTCGGTGGTCGGCGTCGGCATGCGCTCGCACGCCGGCATCGCCAGCCAGATGTTCCGCACGCTAGCGGAGGAGGGCATCAACATCCAGATGATTTCCACTTCGGAGATCAAGATATCGGTGGTGATAGACGAAAAATATCTGGAACTCGCGGTGCGGGTTCTGCATAAAGTATTCGATCTGGAACGCGCCGCGTGATTTTGACGGCATGACGGCTTAACCGGTATGCTGTCGGGAGTGCAGGAGAGATGACCGAGAGGCCCCAAGCGCCGCCGGCGCTGATGTGATACAGACTGGCGCATAGCGCCACCTAGGCCTCTGGTGATGGTGACGATGATATTAATAGCAGGACTGGCGAGCAGAAATTCAGGAGAGATGACCGAGAGGCCGAAGGTGGCGCCCTGCTAAGGCGTTATACGGGCTTAAACCCGTATCGAGGGTTCGAATCCCTCTCTCTCCGCCACCAAGAAGAATAGCCCGCGCATGCGGGCTGAGATGTAAGGGGGCGCAGAGAAGCGAGCCAACTGCTTGGCTCGCGTGAGGGATTCGAAAAGCGCGGCGATGCCTGGAAGGCCGCCGCGCCGGGGTCGCGGCACGTGACCGAATCCCCCTCTCTCCGCCATCCTGTAATTTAAAGCTTCCGGTAGCGACTAAACCCCATACGAGAGGTGCTGATCGCATTTCCAAGCAAACCCTGCATGGAGGAGTTTATGCCGGCAAGTGATTTAATCAAAAAAATCGTGACCGCCGTATTGCTGGTTTTTGCCGCCAGTCAGCCAGCTTCAGCCGGCGGCAGTGAAGATGCCGGTACCGCCGCTTACCAGCGCGGCGATTATATTGCTGCCTATGCCCTGTGGCAAAAACTGGCCCGCCAGGGAGACGCTCGCGCGCAGCTTAATCTGGGGCAGATGTATGAAAAAGGCCGTGGCGTGCAGCGCGACGATAGCGAGGCGTTTAAGTGGTATCAAAAAGCCGCCGCACAAGGCAACGCCGATGCACAATATCGCCTGGGCTGGATGTACGACAACGGGCGTGGCGTGCCCTGGAGTTATAACGAAGCGCTGGCCTGGTATGAAAAAGCCGCGGATCAAGGTCAGCCGGAAGCGCAGCGCGACTTCGAGCATCTGATGCGGAAAATGTCCAAATTCTAAAAGGAGACACCATGATTCACGCATTGCGTTTTTCCACCTTGTTTCTGGCTTCCATCGTCCCGCTCTCGGTTTCCAGCGCGGAGCCTGCGACGCCCAATCTCGCGGAACGCGTCCAAAATTTCGAACAAAACAGAAAACTACCACCGATCAGCGATCAGGATCGCGGCATCATGGTTAAAACGCAGCAGGATCTCACCGCCAGGCTGAATGACGCGGGATTGAAAGTCGGTCAAAAAGCGCCGGAATTCAACCTGCCCAATGCTTTTGGTAAATCAATCAGCCTGCATCAGCAGCTGCAAACAGGTCCGGTGGTACTGGTTTTCTACCGCGGCGCCTGGTGCCCGTTCTGCAATCTGCAACTGCATGCCTTGCAGGAAATTCTGCCGCAACTCGCGCAACAGCACGCCACGCTCATCGCGGTGACCCCGCAACGTCCCGACAAATCGCGCGCGCAGCTTGAAAAATCCAAATATACTTTTGAAGTGTTGAGCGACCTCGACAGCTCGGCGATGAAAGCCTACCGGCTGTATTACGAAGTGCCGGCCGAATTAAACGACGTGTATGCGCGCAATTTCAAATTTGATTTGACTGATTACAACGGCGCCGGCCGGCTGGTGCTGCCGGTTCCCGCCACCTATATTATTGCGCAGGACGGCAGCATAAGCTACGCCTACGTGGACGTGAATTACAAGAAACGCTCCGAGCCCGCTGAAATCATCGCGGCGCTGGAAAAAATAAAAACCGCGAAACGTTAACTTTCTCGCGCCACCGCGCTGCGTATCTGATCTAGCGCGCCGGGATCATCCAGCGTGGTCAAATCGCCGGGGTCGCGGCCTTCCGCCAGCGCCTGGATGCTGCGGCGTAGCAGTTTGCCGGAACGCGTCTTCGGCAGCAGCGAAACGAAATGCACGCGCGACGGGCGCGCTATCGCGCCGATTTCCTTGTCCACCAGCGCCAGGACTTCTTTCTCCATCTGCGCCCGGCCTTCCATGGTCGCAATGCGGCCGCTGTCCTTGACCACGGCGAACGCCAGCGGCATCTGGCCTTTCAGTTTGTCTTCCACTCCCACCACCGCCACTTCGGCGACATTGGGATGACCGCTGATCGCTTCCTCGATTTCGCGCGTGCCGAGACGGTGGCCGGCGACATTGATGACATCATCGGTGCGGCCCAGAATAAAATAATAACCCTCCTGGTCGCGGATTCCCCAGTCAAAAGTGGAGTAAACCAGTTTGCCTTTGAAATTGTTGAAATAGGTTTTGACGAAACGCTCGTCGTCGCCCCAAACGGTGGAAAGGCAGCCCGGCGGCAGCGGCGGTACCACGACCACCACGCCTTTTTCATCCGCGCCCAGCTCCTCGCCCGTCGTTTCATGCAGCAGTTTCACATTGAAGCCGTAGGCGGGAAAACCTGGCGAGCCGAATTTGACCGGTGTTTTTTCGATGCCGGGGAAACTCGACAGCAGCGGCCAGCCGGTTTCAGTCTGCCAATAGTTATCTATGATGGAGACTCCGAGTGCTTCTGAAATCCAGGACGCGGTGGGTTCGTCGAGCGGTTCGCCCGCCAGAAACAAATGGCGCAACGTGCTGACGTCGTACTTCTTCAAATAAGCCGGGTCCTGTTTTTTCAGCACGCGGATGGCGGTGGGCGCACTGAACATCGCGGTTACTTTGTGATCCTGCACGATTTTCCACAGGATTCCGGGGTCGGGACGGATCGGCAGCCCTTCATACACCACCGTGGCCATGCCCTGGATCAGCGGGCCGTAAACAATATACGAATGCCCCACCACCCAGCCGATATCCGAGGTTGAAAAATAGGTCTCGCCCGGATTGCCGCAGAAGATATGCCGCATCGAGGCGGCGAGCACTACCGCATAGCCGCCGGTGTCGCGCTGCACGCCTTTGGGTTTGCCGGTGGTGCCGGAAGTGTAAAGAATATACGAAGGCGCGCTGGATTCCAGCCACACCACCGGCACTTTGGCATCCAGATGCTGCGCGCGCAACGCCGCGTAATCCAGATCGCGGCCGCTGGTGACCGGCATGGCTTTATCCAGACCGCGATTGACGATGATGACTTTGTGCGGCGGGTTCTTGCAAAGCCGTATCGCTTCATCCAGCAAATGCTTATAAGGCACCACTTTGCCGCCGCGCATGCCGGCATCGGAGGAAACGATTACCTTCGGACACGCGTCATCAATACGGGTGGCGAGGCTCGCCGACGCGAAGCCGCCGAACACCACCGAGTGAATCGCGCCGATGCGCACGCAGGCCAGCATGGCGAAAATCGCCTCGGCTATCATCGGCAGGTAAATCAGCACCCGGTCGCCTTGCCGCACCTCTTGTGCTTGCA
Organism: Burkholderiales bacterium; assembly: GCA_050741655.1. Taxonomy (GTDB): domain Bacteria; phylum Pseudomonadota; class Gammaproteobacteria; order Burkholderiales; family JAHFRG01; genus JAHFRG01. The sequence continues at coordinate 4,070 of JBOIFQ010000155.1, forward strand.
GCAACGCGGCGAAACGGTTCACTTCCGCGTGCAGTTCGCGGAAAGTGTAGGTTTTCTCCTGTCCGGTCTCGGTGGAAATGTAAATCAGCGCCTTCTGGTCGCCGCGCTGCTCGAGATGGCGATCCACCGCGTTGTGGCAAAGATTGGTTTCGCCGCCGGCAAACCATTTGGAGAAAGGCGGTTTGCTGTAATCCAGAACTTTATTGAATGGCCGGTGCCAATCAATCAGCTTGGCCTGCTCGCTCCAAAATGCATCGGGGTTCTCGATCGAACGCCGGTAAAAATCCTGGTAACTCTCTCTCATGTCAGATCCCCTCGTCCATTGCCCGGCTTTCAACCGTCTAGAATCAACACTAGATATATAATGTAATATTTTGATTTATAAAATATTTTATTATACCTTAACGACGGTGCGGCCGCGTATCTGACCTTTGATAAAACCGTCGAACGCTTGCGGCAATTCATCGAAAGCAATCGTGCGCGTCATGTCCTTGAGATGCTGCGGGCGCATGTCGGTGGCCAGCCGCTGCCACACTTCTTTTCGTACCGGCATCGGCGTGTAGCCTGAATCAATCCCCAGCAGGCTCACTCCGCGAAAAATAAAAGGCGCCACCGTGGTGTTGAGTGTCGCGCTGGCCGCGAGACCGATGCTGGCAATCGTTCCCGCCTGCTTCATGCTGCTCGCGATCCAGGCCAATACATCGCCGCCCAGATTATCCACCGCGCCGGCCCAGGTTGCTTTATCCAAAGGCCGGATTTTCGCAAGATCAAGATTGGACCGCAGCCTCACTTCTTTTGCGCCGAGTTTTTTCAGATAATCGGTTTCGGATTCCTTGCCGGTCAGCGCCACCACGTGGTAACCCAGTTTGGCCAGGATATCGATCGCAATCGAGCCGACGCCGCCGGTGGCGCCGGTGACTAGCACCGGACCGTTGGCGGGCTTGAGGTCTTCGTGTTCCATGCGCTGTATCGCCAGACCCGCGGTATAGCCGGCGGTGCCCAGCGCCATCGCGTCCAGCAAGCTCATGCCCTGCGGCAGCGGCACCGCCCAATCCGCGGGCACGCGCACATATTCCGCATAACCGCCGTCGTGCGATACGCCCAGATCGAAACTGGTGACCAGAACCTCGTCGCCCGCCTTGAAGCGGGCATCACTGGAAGAAACCACCGCACCGGAAACGTCAATGCCGCCGACGCAAGGATAACGCCGTATAACCTTGCCCGCGCCGGTAGCCGCCAGCGCATCCTTGTAATTGATGCTGGAATAAGCGGTTTTCAACACCACTTCGCCTTGATCCAGTTCGTCCACGCTCATTTCCACGAAGCGGCTTTGGGTTTTACCTTCTTCATTGAAAATCCGGTACGCCTTGAATTTCTGCATGGCAAAATCCTTAATTAGCGTTGTAAAAAAATCAGGACAAATGCGGCTGCGAAAGATAAGCGCGCGATTGCATTTCGATCAAGCGGCTTACGGTGCGCTGAAATTCACTCGCTGCGCCGGAAAAAAGTTTTTCCGGGCCGGCCGCCGCCGCCACGATCAGCTTCACCCTGCGGTCGTAGAACTCATCTATCAGCCAGGTAAGGCGGCGCACTTGATCAATTTGCTCGACGCCCAATCGGGGAACGCCGGATAGCAGCACGGTGTGATAGCGGCGCGCCAGCTCGATATAATCCGCCTGGCTGCGCGGCCGGTCGCAAAGTTCCAGATAATCAAACCAGGCCACGCCCGGCGCGTGGCGTATGGCGGTGAGGGCGCGTTCTTCGATTTCAAGCTGGCAATCAGCTTCGCCTTCGTGCCGCGCGATGTGAAAGAACGCTTGCGCCAGGCTTTCCTCGGCGGCGGTATTGAGCGGCGAGTGATACACCCCCGCCTGTTCCAGCGCGCGCAGCCGGTAGTCCACGCCGGCATCCAGATTGACGCTTTCGAGATTCTGCTTGAGCAGATCAATGGCCGGCATGAACTGCGCGCGCTGTAATCCGCCCTGATATAAATCATCCGGTTTCTGATTCGAGGTGGTCACCAGCACCACGCCGCGCTCGCACAAACCTTCCAGCAGGCGGCGCATGATCATCGCATCCGCAATGTCGCTCACATGCATTTCATCCAGGCACAGCAAGTGCGTTTCCCCGGCGATATGCTTCGCCACCGCAATCAATGGATCGGCGTGGCCTTTGAGCGCGTGCAACTGGCGGTGGATTTCCTGCATGAAGCGATGGAAATGCACGCGCTGCTTGGCGCTTATCTCGACGAAACCGAAGAAGCTGTCCATCAGAAAACTTTTACCGCGCCCTACTCCGCCCCACAGATAAATACCCGGCACTGCTTTTTTTTTCGCCAGCAGCCCTATCAGCCCGGTTTCCCTGTGCTCGGT
>JBOIFQ010000156.1:0-6041 GCA_050741655.1 Burkholderiales bacterium
GCTTCATGCCTTGCTGGTTGAGCTGGTAGCTTTGCTTGACAAATTCATGATCGTCGAGCGCGGCAATCGCAGCCGCTTGTGAGATGCTGTTGACATTGAACGGCTGGCGCACGCGGTTCATCAAATCGGCGACACCGGAATGAGCCAGCGCATAACCCACGCGCAAACCCGCCAGACCATAGGCTTTGGAAAAAGTTTTTGTAATCAACAAATGATTAAATTCGCGCAGCCAGTTCACGCTGGGCGCCTTGAGTTCAGCGAGCAGATATTCGTTATAGGCTTCATCGAGCACCATCAGCACCGTTTTCGGAATGCGCTGCAGAAAATTCCGCAACTCGGCGGCGTCAAGCAAGGTGCCGGTCGGATTATTGGGATTGGCTATGAAAACAATCCGAGTTCGCGTCGTCACTGCTTTCAACATCGCGTCCAGATCGTGGCCAAAATTCTTGGCCGGCACTTCGATGCCTTGCGCGCCGCAGGCTTGCGTCACCAGCGCATACACGAGAAATGCGTGTTGCGAATAAACCGCTTCGGTTCCCGGCGTGAGAAACGTGCGCGCCGCAAGTTCCAGCACATCATTCGAACCGTTGCCGGGCACGATTTGCTCCGGCGCCACGCCCCAGTGCGCCGACAACGCTGCTTTCAATTCAAAACCGCTGCCGTCGGGGTAACGCGCGATATCGTTCAGTGCGAGTTTGATAGCCGTGAGCGCCTTGGGGCTAGTGCCCAGCGGGTTCTCATTGGAGGCGAGTTTGACGATGTCCTTGATTCCCAGCTCGCGCTCGAGCTCGGCAATCGGTTTGCCCGGCTGGTAAGGCGCAATCGCCCGGATGTAAGGCGGCGCGAGATCGCATAAATCCATCGTTGATCCGATACCTTGACTATCGTTTCCTGACTTTCGTGGTCGCATGTTAGGTGTAAGGGGTGAGGAGTAAGGAGTTGATCAATATAAACGTGGCCAGCGGGTTTACCCCTTACCCCTCACTCTTCACTCCTTACCAGGTTTTAAAGTACCGCCGCCGGATACGAGCCGAGAATTTTCAGGAACGCGGCTTTTTCCCCCAGTCCGGCAATCGCTTTCGCCACGTTCGGGTCCTGCTGATGGCCTTCTACATCCACGAAGAACATATATTCCCACAGGCCGGTGCGCGCAGGCCGCGATTCCAGTTTGCTCATGCTCACGCCGTGGTGCGCGAGCGGCGTCAATAACTCATGCACCGCGCCCGGCACATTCTTGGTGGACATCACCAGTGAAGTCTTGTCCTTGCCCGAAGGTTCGGCGTCGTGCGCGCCGAGTATCCAGAAGCGCGTGGTATTGTTCGGCTCGTCCTCGATATTGCGCGCGAGAATTTTCAGGCCATAACGCTCTGCCGCAATTTCCCCCGCCAGCGCCACGCTGCCTGCATCCTTGGCGGCGAGACGTGCCGCTTCGGCGTTGCTCGCTACATTGACGCGCGGCACATTGGGCAGATTATGGTTCAGCCACTCGTGGCACTGCGCGAAAGATTGCGTGTGCGAATAAACGCGCTTCACGTTCTTCAGTCCCTTGGTTTTGCGCAGAAGATTCTGGTGCACGCGCAGCACCACTTCACCGCAAATCTTGAGCGGTGTGTTGAGCATCAGGTCGAGCGTGCGTCCGACCGCGCCTTCGGTGGAATTTTCCACCGGCGCCACCGCGTAATCCACTTCACCGGCCTCCACCTTGCGCAGCACTTCGTCCACCGAAACACAGGCGTTGCGTTTCGCGGCATGGCCGAAATGCTTGATGGCGGCGGCTTCGCTGAAGGTGCCCGGCGGGCCGAGATACGTCACCGCCAGCGGCTTTTCCAGCGCCAGGCACGCCGACATGATTTCGCGGAACAGCCGCGCCACCACTTCATCCGGCAGCGGGCCGCCGTTGATTTGCTTGATGCGCCGCAGGATTTGCGCTTCGCGCTCGGGCCGATACACCGCGCCGTTCTTGAGCCGGCCGATGGAACGCGCATGCGCGGCGCGCCGGTTGACGAGCTCGAGAATTTGCTGGTCCAGCGTATCAATATTGGCGCGCAGTTTTTTCAGCTCGTCGCTCATGATGATTTTTATAAATAGGGCTGGCGATTATACCACGCTTTAAATCAACACCTTGCGACGCTTGTCGGGCGGGATTGAATGGATTATTCAGCCGGCGCTGGCAGATAGCGCACCGAAAGCACGCCGGAAATTCCGGCGACCTGCTGGATGAGTTCGGGCAGCACCGCGCTGTCCACGTCCACCAGCGTGTACGCCATCTCACCCTTGGATTTGTTCACCATGTTGTGGATGTTGAGCCCGGCTTTCGCCATGGCGGTGGAAATCTGCCCCACCATGTTCGGCACGTTGGCGTTGGCGATGCCCACGCGATATTGCGATTCGCGCCCCATGATGACGTTGGGGAAATTCACCGCGTTGAGAATATTGCCGTGTTCCAGATAGTCGCGCACCTGGTCCACCACCATCACCGCGCAATTGTCCTCGGCTTCCTGGGTGGAGGCGCCCAGATGCGGCAGCGCCACCACTCCCGGCTGGCCCTTGATTTTAGCGGACGGGAAATCGCACAGATAATATTTGATTTTCTTCGCAGCCAGCCCCGCCAGTACCGCGTCTTCATCCACGATGCCGTCGCGCGCGAAATTGAGCAGGATCGCGCCGTGGCGCATATTCTGGATGCGCTTGGTGTCTATCAAATTGCGCGTCACATCCACCAGCGGCACATGCAGCGAAATAAAATCGCTGTTTTTCAGCACGTCATCAATGCCGTGCGCTTTCTTCACTTGCGACGGCACATTCCACGCCGCGTCCACGGTGATTTCAGGATCAAAACCGATCACGCGCATGCCGAGCTTGAGCGCCGCATCCGCCACCATGCCGCCGATGGCGCCGAGACCGATGATGCCGAGCGAATGGTGCGGCAGTTCCAGCCCCGCGAACTGTTTTTTGCCTTCTTCCACTTTCTTGTTCAGGGTTTCGTCATCGCCCTGCAGCGTGTCCACGAAATGCATCGCCGGCACCAGGTTGCGCGCCGCCATCAGCAGCGCCGCCAGCACCAACTCTTTCACCGCATTGGCGTTGGCGCCCGGCGCGTTGAACACCGGCACGCCGCGCTCGCTCATTTTTTTCACCGGAATATTATTGGTGCCGGCGCCGGCACGGCCTATGGCCCGGACCTTGGGCGGAATGGCCATGTCGTGCATATTGTGCGAGCGCACCAGAATGGCGTCCGGGTCGGCGACCTGGTTACCCACCAGATAATTGTGCGGCAGGCGCTTCAAGCCATGCGCGGAAATCTGGTTGAGAGTGAGAATATGATAAGTCTCAACCATGCTGGGCCTCGAATTCGCGCATGAACTCAACCAGCGCCTGCACCCCTTCCACCGGCATGGCGTTGTAAATGGACGCACGCATGCCGCCCACCGAACGATGTCCTTTAAGCTGTTCCATTCCTCTGGCCTTGGCCTGTTTCAGAAATTCCTCGTCGAGCGCGGCATCTTTCAGCGTGAACGGCACGTTCATGCGCGATCTGTCGCTTTTGCGCACCGGGTTTTTGAAAAATCCGCTGTTATCCAGAAAATCATAAAGCAGCGCGGCTTTTTCGATATTGCGCTTTTCCATCGCGGCAATGCCGCCGTTGTTCTTCACCCACTGAAACACCAGTCCGGCGATATACCAGGCATAAGCCGGCGGCGTGTTGTACATGGATTCGTTGTCAGCGTAGGTTTTGTAATCGAGCAGAGCCGGCGTTCCCGGCGGCGCCCCGCCGATTAAATCCTCGCGCACGATGACGATGGTCAAGCCCGCCGGGCCGATGTTTTTCTGTGCGCCGGCGTAAATCAAACTGAATTTGCTCACATCCAGCGGCCGCGACAAGATGTTCGAGGACATGTCGGCCACCAGCGGCACCGCGCCGGTATCCGGCGTCCACTGGAATTCCACCCCGTGTATGGTTTCGTTGGGCGTGTAATGCACGTAAGCGGCCTGCGAGTCGCGCTTCCACATCGCCGGTTCCGGCGCATAAGTGAATTTCGCGTCTTCCGCAGAAGCGGCGATGTTGACCGCGCAGAATTTTTTCGCTTCGGCTATGGCTTTCTTCGACCATTCGCCGGTATGAATATAGTCGGCGGATTTTTTTCCGCGCAGCAGATTAAGCGGCGCCATGGAAAATTGCAGCGACGCGCCGCCCTGCAGGAACAGCACCTTATAGTTGGACGGGATCTGCAGCAGCTCGCGCAGGTCTTTTTCCGCCTGCGCGGCGATGCTCATGAATTCCTTGCCGCGATGGCTCATTTCCATCACCGATATGCCGCTGCCGTGCCAGTCGCGCAGTTCCGCCTGCGCTTGCTGCATCACCGCTTGCGGCAGCATCGCCGGCCCCGCGCCAAAATTATGGATGCGTTTTGCCGAGGTAAAATCTTTCACATCGTTCATCATCATTCTCCATTGTTGTCATCGTCGCTTTCCGCGACTTTTTCCAAACCCGCCAATTTTTCACCTTCATCCAGATTGATCAGCGTCACGCCTTGCGTGGAGCGGCTCATTTCGCGGATTTCCGCAACGCGCGTGCGGATCAGCACACCGCCGGTGGTAATCAGCATGATTTCATCCTGCTTGGTGACCAGCGTGGCCGCCACCACCTTGCCGTTGCGGCTGCTGGTTTGAATCGCGATCATGCCCTGCGTACCGCGCCCGTGGCGCGTGTATTCGGCAATCTGCGTGCGCTTGCCGTAGCCGTTTTCGGTCGCCGTCAGCACCGATTGATTCTCGTCCTGCGCGGTGAGCAACGAAATCACGTGCTGCTCGCCGGTGAGCTTCATGCCGCGCACGCCGCCGGCCGCGCGCCCCATGGCGCGCACTTCTTTTTCGCCGAAGCGCACCGCCTTGCCGCCGTCGGAGAACAGCATGATGTCCTGATTGCCGTCGGTCAGCGCCACACCGATGAGATGATCGCCATCATCCAGATTGACGGCGATGATGCCTTTCGCCATCGGGCGCGAAAATGCCGACAGCGCGGTTTTCTTCACCGTGCCCTTGGCGGTCGCCATGAACACGAAATGCTCGTCGTCGAATTCCTTGACCGGCAGCACCGCGGTAATTTTCTCGTGCTCCATCAGCGGCACCAGATTGATGATGGGCTTGCCACGGCTGGCGCGGCTGCCCTGCGGCACGTTGTAAACCTTGAGCCAATAGACGCGCCCGCGGTTGGAGAAGCACAGAATAAAGTCGTGGGTATTGGCCATGAACAAATAATCAATGAAATCGTCTTCCTTGGTCGCCGCCGCCTGCTTGCCGCGCCCGCCGCGCTTCTGCGCGCGGTAATCCGCCACCGGCTGCGATTTCATGTAGCCGCCATGCGACAGCGTCACCATCACATCTTCCGGCGCGATCAGGTCTTCCATGCTCAGGTCCTGCGTGTCCACCACCACTTCGCTCTTGCGCGCGTCGCCGTATTGCTCTTTAACCGCGTTCAATTCCTCGGCGATGATGTGAGTGATGCGCTCACGCTTTGCCAGCACATCCAGGAGATCGGCGATTTTTTCGATGACTTCCCTGTATTCGGAGAAAATCTTTTCTTGTTCCAGCCCGGTAAGGCGCTGCAGACGCAATTCCAGAATCGCCTGCGCCTGCACGTCCGATAAAAAATAACCCTGCTTGCGCAGCCCGAATTCCGGCGCCAGGCCGTCGGGACGCGAGGCATCGGAGCTGGCGCGGCGCAGCATGTCCTCCACCAGCTTGGAGCGCCAGCTGCGCGCCATCAACTGCGTTTTCGCCACCGGCGGCGATTCCGCTTTCTTGATGAGCTCGATGATTTCATCCACGTTGGAGAGCGCCACTGCCAAGCCTTCCAGCACATGCGCGCGTTCGCGCGCCTTGCGCAACTCGAACACCGCGCGCCGCGTCACCACTTCGCGCCGGTGGCGCAGGAACTGCTCCAGGAATTCCTTCAAGTTCAGCACGCGCGGCTGGTTGTCCACCAGCGCCACCATGTTCATGCCGAAGGTGTCCTGCATCTGCGTTTCTTTGTACAGGTT
>JBOIFQ010000157.1:0-1674 GCA_050741655.1 Burkholderiales bacterium
AATCGGCGACCTTCAGCAGTTCGCTGTTCATTGCGCCGTTCCCACGTAGGCTTCCAGCACTTGCGGATTTTTCGAGACTTCCTGGTAGGAACCTTCCGCCAGTACCGCGCCGCGCTGCAATACCGTAATCGTGTCCGACAAATTCTCCACCACGCTCAGGTTATGCTCCACCATCAGGATGGTGCGGTTGGCTGAAACTTTCTTGATCAATGCAGTCACGCGCCCCACGTCCTCGTGCCCCATGCCCTGCGTCGGTTCATCCAGCAGCATCATTTCCGGTTCCATCGCCAGTGTGGTGGCGATTTCCAGCGCGCGCTTCCTGCCGTAAGGCAGCTCCACCGTAACCGTCGAGGCGAACGCGGTCAGATCCACCGCTTCCAGCAGTTCCATGGCGCGGCCATTAAGCGTGTCCAGCGTCTTTTCCGAGCGCCAGAAATGAAACGAAATACCGAGTTTTTGCTGCAGCGCGACGCGCACATTTTCCAACACCGTCAAATGCGGGAACACCGCCGAAATCTGGAACGAGCGGATGATGCCGCGGCGCGCGATCTGCGCCGGTTTTTCACGCGTGATGTCGGTGCCGTTGAAAACAATCCCGCCGCTGCTGGGAGTGAGAAACTTGGTGAGCAGATTGAAAACCGTGGTCTTGCCCGCGCCGTTGGGGCCGATCAGGGCATGAATCGAGCCGCGTCTGATTTTGAGGTTGACAGCATCGACCGCGACGAAGCCCTTGAATTCCTTGCCGAGATTGTGCGTTTCCAGTATGTATTCGCTGCTCATCGCCAATCCGTTGTTTTTCGTGCCGTATCCACCGGTTTATGGAGAAAAGTCGAAACTACAGTCTTTTCACAGAAAGAAAGTATAGAGAAGTATGCAACTCAAAGCCAATTTGATTGATGTAAACGTCAAGACGATGACCTGGACTTATTCTATTGCGGAAGCGGACTTGGCGCGCTCGCGCAACACGAATTTCTGGATCTTGCCGGTCGAAGTCTTGGGCAGCACGCCGAAGATAACTCGCTTTGGCACCTTGAAACGCGCCATGAGCTGGCGGCAATGTTCGATGATTTCTTCTTCGCTGGCTTGCGCGCCTTCCTTCAATTCCACGAACGCGCACGGCGTCTCGCCCCATTTGGGGTCGGGCTGCGCCACCACCGCCGCCGCCATCACCGCCGGATGGCGGTACAGCGTATCCTCGACTTCCAGCGACGAAATATTCTCCCCGCCGGAAATGATGATGTCTTTCGAGCGGTCCTTGATTTTCACATAACCGTCAGGCTGCATCACCGCCAGATCGCCGGAATGAAACCAGCCGCCGGCGAAAGCTTCGCGCGTGGCCTTGGGATTTTTTAAATAACCTCGCATGGTGATATTGCCGCGGAACATGATTTCACCCATGGTTTCTCCGTCCCATGGCACTTCCTGCATGGTTTCCGGGTCCATCACCGTCATGCCCTCCTGCAGCGAATAGCGCACGCCCTGCCTGCCGTTTCTTTCGGTGCGCGCGCCGATATCGAGTTGGTCCCATTGCGCATGCTTGGCGCACACCGCCGCCGGCCCGTAAGTTTCGGTGAGCCCGTACACATGGGTGATATTGAAACCCAGATGCTCCATGCCTTCGATCACCGCCGCCGGCGGCGCGGCGCCCGCCACCAGGCAATGCACCTGGTGTGC
>JBOIFQ010000158.1:0-4121 GCA_050741655.1 Burkholderiales bacterium
CCGTAGAACAGCGCCAGACCGGGAATGGTCATGAGCAGCACCAGCGCAGTGGAACTCAGCATCCACGCGGTATCGCCGGAATTGATCTGGGCATTGGTGATCACCGAAGGCTCGGAAGAGGAAGGCGCCGGCGGAGCCGCGGCCGCTGCGGCGGCTTCAGGTGCTTTCGGCTCGTCAGCGAATGAAGATCCGCCGTAACACAAGGCCGCTACGATGGCCAAGGCAGTAAGTAAACGTTTCATATTTCTCTCCCCTTATAGCGCGTCCGCGCCGGTTTCGCCGGTGCGGATGCGGATGACTTGTTCCAGATCGAAGACGAAAACCTTGCCGTCGCCGATCTTTCCCGTGTTGGCGGCTTTCTCAATCGCCTCGATGACTTGCTCGAGCATTTCGCTTTTGATCGCGGCCTCGATTTTCACCTTGGGCAGAAAGTCCACCACGTATTCCGCACCCCGGTAGAGCTCGGTGTGCCCCTTCTGCCGTCCGAAGCCCTTGACTTCGGTGACGGTGATACCTTGCACGCCGATGGCGGACAGGGCCTCGCGCACCTCGTCAAGCTTGAACGGCTTGATGATGGCTGTGACTAATTTCATGTTGGCTCCTTGAAATGTGTAAGCGGACTAAAACTTGAACAGCGCTTCGAGCGCGACCGAGTCTTGGTTATTGCTGGTGCTGATGCCGCTGGGGCGCAGGAATGCGCCGCCAGTGGCGTTAGAGCGGTCGGCCCGCAGTTCGCCGCGCAGTTCAATATTCTTGGTTGGCAGATAGCCCAGGGTCAAAGTGATTTCTTTCCAATTTTGCACCACGCCGGTACGGTAGCCGTCCTTGTCGGCGAAGTATTCCGCGCGTACCGTGCCGCGCCATTGATCGGCAAACTGATAAATGCCGTAGGCGGCCACGCCATACCATCTGGATGTAAAGTTGCCGGTAGGCACCAGCGTCGCGGTGTTCTTCTGTGCGCCCCAGTCGGCATTCAGCACCAGGGTCAGCTTGTCGGTGGCGGTATAGGTTATGACCGTATCAACCAAACTACGTAATCCACCCAATACACTCCCCGCGTTTGTTGCGATACCATCCGCTTGTTCATTGCCGAAATAACCTTGCACGGTGATGGCGAGATTTTTAAGCGGCGCGAGCGCGGCACCCACTTCTATGGTTTTCGAGCTATTCAAATCCTGCAACTGATCCCAGCCGTTGTTGACTCCGCCGATCAGGGTCAACTGATCGCTGAGCGCATAAGTCGCGCGCACGCCGGTATGCGCGAACGGGATCGCGTAGCCGAACAGGATCGAGCGCGAGAAGTTGGTGTTGCCTGTGGGGTTGATGACTTCAGCCCCGGCCAGCGTCACGAATTTGCCGCCGATTGCCGTCAGGTTGCCGGTGGCATATTGCGCCCAGGCTTGCGTGATATCGAAGTTGTTGGTGCCGCCTGATCCGTTGGAGTGAATGATGTCGGCATCTTCGCCCAAAGTAAGATTAATCAAACCGCCGAAACCTTCCTTGGGCTGCTTGGCCAGCACAAATCCTGCTTGATGGACGGTAAACGAGTCCTGCCGTGCATCGAAAACGCGGCTGTTCACACCGCTGGTAAATCTACCGGCGCTCTGAAAAAGATGCTGGTAAGAAACGTCGAGATAACCGCTGAGCGACAAGCCCCAGGCTTCGAGCACATCATCCAGTGCGGGAATGGGGATTTTGGGTTTGGCCGGCGCATCTGCAGCCAAGGCCAGTGCCGGCAGGCTCAATAAACCAGCGGCAAGGAGAGCGGTAGTAAGTTTTTTCATGATTTGTTTCCTTCCTTATTAAAGAGAGAGCAAAATTGCAGGGATACCATTAGCATGGCTTATGCCAGATAAGATATATAATACAATCAACATGTTGTTAGCATTTAAAGCTAGGGTGGGAAATACCATGCACCAATTCAACGCTGGATTTTCAGTTTGCGCACAGATACGGTGCGCGAGATAAATTTGCTACACTCCATGAAAGTAAAAGCCCATAGGAACACATGAGGAACACATGCTGAATCAAAAAATTCTGGAGCAAATGAGCCAGCGCGTAAGCGAAGTGCTGGCGCAAAGCCCGGCTCAGGACATTGAAAAAAATATCCGAGCCATGCTCGCGTCTCTGTTCGCGCGTCTCGATTTGATCACGCGCGAAGAATTCGACGTGCAACGCGAGGTGCTGGCACGCACCCGGCAAAAACTAGCCGAACTGGAAGCCAAGCTGGCTGAAATTGAAAACAAGAAATCCTGAATTCAGCAATTCATGAGCCTTGCAGTCTTATATAGCCGCGCGCTGGCCGGCATGGAAACGCCGCTGGTCACGGTGGAAGTGCATCTGGGCTCCGGCCTGCCGAGCTTCACCATCGTCGGCCTGCCCGAAATCGAAGTGAAGGAAAGCAAGGACCGGGTGCGCGCCGCGTTGCTTAATTGCCGCTTCGAATTTCCCGCGCGCCGCATCACCGTCAATCTCGCACCCGCCGATCTGCCCAAGGAAAGCGGCCGTTTCGATTTACCCATCGCGCTCGGCATCCTCGCCGCATCCGGGCAGCTTACCGCAGACAAACTGGCTGATTTTGAAATCGCGGGCGAGCTTGCGCTGACCGGAGAACTGCGTCCGATCCGCGGCGCGCTGGCGATGACTTACAACGCCGCGCGTTGCGGCCGTGCGTTCATATTGCCGGCGGAAAACGCCACCGAAGCCGCCTTGGTCGAGGAAGCGGAAATCTATCCTGCCGTCACTCTCATTGAGGTGTGCGCGCATTTAAGCGGCGCCGCGCCGCTGGAGCGCCGCATGGAAAAACCCGCGGCCGCCGCGCCAAGTTACGAAGACCTGCGTGAAGTGAAAGGCCAGGCGCATGCCAAGCGCGCGCTTGAAATCGCCGCCGCGGGCGGCCACAGCGTGCTGATGGTAGGGCCGCCCGGCACTGGCAAAAGCATGCTGGCTTCGCGTTTCCCCGGTATTCTTCCGGCGCTGACTGAAGAGCAGGCGCTGGAAACTGCGGCGATGCAATCACTCGCATCCGGCGGTTTCAAAATCGAGAACTGGAAAAAGCGCCCCTATCGCGCGCCGCATCACACCGCATCGGCGGTGGCGCTGGTGGGCGGCGGCGGCAATCCGCGCCCGGGCGAGATTTCTTTGGCGCAACACGGGGTTTTGTTTCTGGATGAATTGCCCGAATTCGAACGCAGGGTGCTGGAAGTGCTGCGTGAGCCGCTGGAATCGGGAAGGATCACCATCTCGCGCGCCGCTCGCCAGGCGGATTTTCCGGCGCAGTTCCAGTTGCTCGCCGCGATGAATCCCTGTCCGTGCGGTTATCTCGGTCATTTCAGCGGCAAGTGCCGCTGCACCCCGGATCAAATCGTGCGCTACCGCGGCAGGATTTCCGGGCCGCTGCTGGATCGCATAGACATTCAAATCGAAGTGCCGGCGGTGCCGGAACAGGAATTGACCCAGCAGGCGAGCGGCGAATTTTCCAGCGCAATCCGCGCGCGGGTGGAAGCCGCGTGTCAAAGACAAATCGCGCGCCAGGGCAAACCCAACGCGCAATTGGCGACGAAAGAAGTGGATGAAATCTGCGTGCCGGACGCACAAGGCCTGGAATTGCTCAAGCAGGCCATCAGCCGCCTGAGTCTTTCTGCGCGCGCCTATCACCGCATATTAAAGGTCGCGCGCAGCATCGCCGATGTGGCGCTAACCCCGCACATGGTTTCCGCGCACATCGCCGAAGCGGTGCAGTACCGTCGGTTTTTCGATCGCGCGATTTGACGGATGGCGCGCGAACCCGCAAAGTTGCGCATGATGCGAAACGTATTGGTTAAAATCCTGACCTTGTTGTGGCTGGTCTCATGCGCCACGGTGAATCCGCTGGATGGCGTGCGCCACCAACTCGACGGCGCGCCGGCCTGCTGCACTTCTTACGCGCAGTTCAAGTTCGAGCCGCTCAGCCTCGTCGGCAGCGAAAGCGCGACGCTGGGTAACACCAGTCCCGCCTACAATTTTGACAGCGGTAAAAGCTATTTCAAGGCTTACCGCCTGCCGGAGAGCCGCAGACCCTATTCCATTACCGTGCGCAGTATCGTGGTCGAGCGCAAAAGCCGCTCTGAAGTGACGTATCT
>JBOIFQ010000159.1:0-2184 GCA_050741655.1 Burkholderiales bacterium
GCGTTGAACCGCGACGCGATGCCGCGCCTTCGCATCAACAAGCTCTATGCCGACATCCTGCAGGCCACGCGCGAGAACGGCGGCAAGCACCTCTCCGGCCAGCTGCAGGAGGCGCGCTGGCTGATCAAGAACGTGCAGCAGCGTTTCGACACCATCCTGCGCGTATCGCAAGCAATCGTTGACCGCCAGCGCCATTTCTTCGAGCACGGCGAAGTGGCGATGCGCCCGCTGGTGCTGCGCGAAATCGCCGAAACACTGGGCCTGCACGAGTCCACCGTGTCGCGCGTCACCACGCAGAAATACATGTTCACTCCGCGCGGGATTTACGAACTCAAATATTTTTTCGGCAGCCACGTCGCCACTGAAACCGGCGGCGCTTGTTCCGCCACCGCCATCCGCGCGCTGATCAAGCAGCTGGTTGCCGCCGAGGACCAGAAGAAACCGCTGTCCGACAGCCAGCTGGCGGAAATTCTCGGTCAGCAGGGCATAGTGGTGGCGCGCCGCACCATCGCCAAATACCGGGAAGCGTTGCAGATCCCGCCCGTCAGCCAGCGTAAATCGTTTTAACAATAAGCTCTAACGCAGGAGGAATTATATGAATCTGCATCTCACCGGACATCATCTCGAAATCACGCCGCCGATGCGCGAGTACATTCTTTCCAAGCTGTCCCGCATCACCCGCCATTTCGATCATGTAATCGATGTCAACGTGATTCTCACGGTGGAAAAGCTGCAGCAGAAAGTCGAAGCCAGCGTGCATGTGCGCGGCAAGGATATCTTCGCCGAATGCGACAATGCCGACATGTACGCCGCCATAGACCTGCTGGCGGACAAGCTCGACCGGCAGATTCTCAAGCACAAGGAAAAGCATGTCGAGCAGCGCTACGACGGCGCGCTCAAGCACCAGACGCATGATTAATTCAACACTATTCATCCCATGCAATTAATCCCGCGTTGGCGCGGCGACCCCGCCCGCAACGGCACCGGCAGCGGGAACCTGAGCCTGATCGCCCGGCTGCTGCCGCCCGCCAACGTGCTGATCGATCTCGACGTGGCGAGCAAAAAACGCGTGTTCGAGCAGGCGGGCTTGCTGTTCGAGAACCATCACGGCATTGCCCGCAGTCTGGTGTTCGACGCGCTGTTCGCGCGCGAAAAACTCGGTTCCACCGGGCTCGGCCACGGCATCGCCATTCCCCACGGGCGCATCAAAACGCTGAAGGATGCGCTGGGCGCGTTCATCCGTACCCGCGCGCCGGTGCCGTTCGACTCACCCGACGGCCAGCCGGTCAATCTGATTTTCGTGCTGCTGGTGCCGGAGCGCGCCACCGATGCGCACTTGCAGATCCTGAGCGAACTGGCGCAGATGTTCAGCGACCGCGGCCTGCGCGAAAATCTAGGCGCCGGCAACGATGCCGCGCGGCTTCATCAACTCTTGAGCGAGTGGCAAGCCCATGCCCCAGGTCAGCGCAGCCCGGCTGTTTGAAGACAATCGCGAGCGACTGGGATTGACCTGGATCGCCGGCAATAAAGAGCACGCGCTGACCAGCCGCGACATCGCCGAAGCGCCCAAGGGCGTGGTCGGCCATCTCAACTTCATCCATCCCAACTGGGTGCAGGTGCTGGATCGCGCCGAGATCGATTATTTAAGCAAACTCGATGGCACGGCGCTGCAGCAGGCGCTCGCCAGCCTCGCTGCGGGCAATCCGTTCTGCTGCATCGTCTCCGGCAGCGCGGATGTGCCCGCGGCGCTAAAGGCGCTAGCCGCGGAAAAACAAATTCCCTTGATCGCCGCCACTCAGGGCAGCCTCAATCTCATGAACGTGCTGCGCTTTTATCTGGCCAAGACGCTGGCGGATATGACCAACCTGCACGGCGTGTTCCTCGACGTGCTGGGCATGGGCGTATTGCTCACCGGCGAAAGCGGGGTCGGCAAAAGCGAACTAGCGCTGGAACTCATCAGCCGCGGCCACGGCCTGGTGGCCGACGACAGCGTCGAGCTTTATCACATCGCGCCGGACACGCTGGAAGGGCGTTGCCCGCCGCTGCTGCGCGATTTTCTCGAAGTGCGCGGCTTGGGCGTGCTCAACATCCGCACCATCTTCGGCGAAACCGCGGTACGGCGCAAAATGAATTTGAAATTGATCGCGCATCTGGAAAAACCCTCCGGCACGCATATCCCCGGAC
>JBOIFQ010000160.1:0-3829 GCA_050741655.1 Burkholderiales bacterium
GCATCAGGCGCACCAGATTGACCGGGCCGTCAACCCGGTATAAATCCACGTCATTTAAACCGAATTGCTGTGACAAAAAATCCACCATTTGCGGTGAGCAGGTTTCGGCGACTTCCAGGCGCACCGCATCGCCAAAATGCCGCTGCGGCAACTCGCCCTGCAATGCGATACGCAAATTCTTGATTTCTTCCTCGTCCACGAACAAGTCGCTGTTGCGCGTGACGCGGAATTGGTAGCAACCGACCACATTCATGCCGGAGAACAGTTCGCCGACATGCTTATGCAGGATCGAGGACAGGAACACAAAACCGTATTCACAATCGGTGAGTTCGCGCGGCAGCCGGATGACACGCGGCAGCACCCGCGGCGCCTGCACTATGGCGGTGCCGGAGTTGCGGCCGAAAGCATCGCGCCCTTCCAGTTCCACCACGAAATTGAGGCTTTTGTTGAACAGGCGCGGGAAAGGGTGCGCCGGATCCAGGCCGATCGGCGTCAGCACCGGCATCATTTCGCGGAAGAAATAATCCCGCACCCACTGTTGCTGCGTCTTGTTCCAGCTTGAGCGGCGCAGGAATTGCACCCCTTGCGCAGCCAGCCCGGGTACCACCTGATTGTTGAACAGGCCGTATTGCTGCACCACCATCGCATGCGCCTGCAGGCTCACCAGGCGGAACACGTCGTCGGCTTTCATGCCGTCCGGACCCGCGCCCAAGGCATTCAGCTTGATCTGTTCCTTCAGGCCGGCCACGCGGATTTCAAAAAACTCGTCCATATTGCTGCTGAAAATACACAGGAATTTCAGGCGTTCCAGCAGCGGAGCCTCGGGATTTTCCGCCTGCGCGAGCACGCGACGGTTAAATTCCAGTACCCCCAGCTCGCGATTCAGATAATGAGAGGGTTTCGGGATTCTAGGCATGATTTATGTTAAAAAGCGGCCAGCTTGGTGCAATTGTCTTAAATGATTGTTACATTCATGTTACAGCATTGCAATTAACAAAACTGTCATGCACAAGCGTTATCATTATCGGCTTTAAAATTGCAGAGCTGTTTGCCAGATGTTATCTTGAGTGCTGGCATGCGCTGAGCGAGGTAGAAACTTGGGACTGCTGGCCGTGGTGGATTTGGGGTCGAACAGTTTTCGTCTGCAGATAAGCAGAGTGGAAAAAGGAGAAATTTACTCGGTTGACTCATTTAGGGAAGCGGTCCGGCTGGCCGCGGGATTGAGCGCGGAGAACCTGCTCGATGACGCCGCCCAGCAGCGCGCGCTGGATGCGCTGGAGCACATCGGCGAGCGCTTGCGTGGTTCTGCCCCCGACGCGGTGCGGGTAGTCGGCACCAACGCACTGCGGGTGGCGAAGAACAGCGCGGCGTTTCTCAGGAAAGCGCAGCAGGTGTTGGGATATCCCGTCGAAGTCATCAGCGAGGATGAAGAAGCGCGGCTGATTTATCTGGGGGTTGCGCACAGCCAGTCCGCGCCGGAGCACCGGCGCCTGGTGGTGGATATCGGCGGCGGCTCAACCGAATTGATCATCGGGCAGGGTTTTGATCCCACGCTGATGCAAAGCCTGCACTTGGGATGCGTCGGATACAGTCTCAGGTTTTTCCCGGGCGGCGAAATTAATAAGCAAAATCTCAGACAGGCGGAACAGGCGGCGCGCACCGAGTTGTTGACGGTCTCTTACGAATTCCGGCGCGCCGGGTGGGATGAGGCAGTCGGTTCATCGGGCACCATCAAGGCCACCGCCGCCATTCTTGAATTGAATGGCTTGAGCAAGCGCGGTATTACCCTGGAAGGATTGGAAGCCTTGCGCGCCATCATGCTCAAAGCCGGCCATAGTGATGAATTGAAGCTGGCTGGTTTGCGCCCTGACCGTACCCCGATCATAGCCGGCGGCTTCGCCATCCTGTCGGCAGTGTTTGCCGAGTTTGACTTATCCGAGATGATGATTGCAAAAGGAGCTTTGCGTCACGGCGTGCTGCATGACTTGCTGGGACGCGCGCCGCGCAATAAAACGCGCAATCGCGCCGCCTGAAAAATCTTTTTCACGTTGACAGCAAGTCCGGTGTAATCGCCGCGCGCAACACGGTTTGCGCTGCATCGTCGCGCAACCGGTTGCTGAACCACCACAGCGCGCCCTTTTTAATACTCCAGTTCGCCTCGCTTCCCGCAAGCAGCAGCGCCGCCACCTGTCCCAATGCGGGCTGATGTCCTACCACCACTACCGCGCCCTTTGCCACGGGCCAATTCACTTGAGCCAATATATGCGCCGCGGTGGCGCCAGGCCCGAGATGCTCGGTTAAAGTGAAAGGCAGGCCCAACGCTTGCACGGTCTGTTGTGCCCGATCGGCGGGGCTGGAATAGATTTTGAATTTTTCCGGCAGCCGGGGGATGAGCCAATCAGCCATCATCTCCGCCTGTTTCAAGCCGCGCTTGGTGAGCTTTCTCTTGAGATCCGGTGTTCCTTCCTCGGCTTCGGCGTGCCGCCACAAGATCAAGTCCATAAGACTTCTCTGTTCCGTGCGGAATTAAACCGGCAAGTTTAGCCCCGCTATGATTAAAGTTTTATGAAGAAATTGCTGATAATGCAAGTTCTTTTATCCAGGCCAGGCTGGCGCGCTAACTGTATTAAAAGTTTCACAAAAATTTAATGTTAGCGGTGAATAATCATAGCAAGCAAAACATTCTGCGCTTATTTGACAGGAGGCTGACCATGCTGACCGGTAACGAAATCGAGGCCTTGATGGAGGACCGCCAGTCTACCTTATTAACCGCGCACGACAAGACTATTCTAATCCGTGATCGAATGCTGCTGGATGAAATCCTGCGGCTGTGCGGTGTGGACGAAGCGCTGCGGTTTTACACCGCTTCCGGCGAATGAAGATGCAATTCAGGATGACAAGACAACGGAGAACATGATGCGGCGCTACCGGCTGGCGATGAATTATACGCAGAAGGCGCGCAAGGTTCTGAGCAAGGAACCGGATCGCCCGCATATGCTGTTTCCCATGGTGGAAAGACTGGGCGGGCGGGTCGAACGGGTGCAGTGGGCGAGCGGAAAACTGGTGTGTACTCTTGACATGCCGGATTGCGAAAGTTTTGGCGCGCTGGTCACCACGCTTATCGCCAGCGGAGTGATGAAAGATATAAAAATCACGCCGCAAATCAGCCTCAAAAACTGGGCTGGCGCCGCGCAAAGCGCCAGCTTTGTTTATTACCCGCTCACCTGGCAGTGACTGGTGTTTTCCTCTGGCCGCCGCGGCTGCCCGTGGCGCTGCAAATAATGCGCAAAACCGAAATACCCGCGTCGCTCGAATTCCCGCGCCAGTTTGGCGGGCGAATTTTCCGTTGCCGCGGCAAGCCCGAAAACCTGGCCGGCCTTAGCCAGAAATTGCTCCAGCCAGGCGTCATACTGTGCTTGAGTGAATTGATGCTCGTTCGCCGCCAGCGCCTGCCGGTGGCCCTCTGCTGCGATTGAGGTGTCGAACTCGAATGCGTGCTGTTCCATGATTTTCTCCTTAATCATATTGCAGCGTGCAGTCTGCCCGTGCAATAAGAAAGTTTGATGAAGGTTTTTTTATTGCTTGTTACAGAGAGTGACGGTGCAAGAGCGGTTTAGGGCCGCTGTGTCGCAGCGGGGTCTAGCCAGCGCAGAAGCAGATAAGCACTCGCCGCCCCCAACAATTGCGCGAGAATGAAACCCGGAACATCCATGGGCCGGATGCCGGCAAAAGTGCCGCAAAAAAACTCCTCCCGCCCTCAACCGGGCCCCAAACTTCCGGGAAAACGCGAGAGAGCACCGAATCAACCCCGGCATCCGGCGGACAGGGC
>JBOIFQ010000161.1:0-2772 GCA_050741655.1 Burkholderiales bacterium
TCTTTGAGCTGCGCGGCATTGAGCGCCACCAGTTGTTCGCCCAAATCCTGCAGCGCGTGCATTTCTTTCTTGCGCCGGGTTTTGCTTACCGGTTCGTCCATGTCCTGGCTTAGAGCGCTCACTCGAAGCTGGTATCATAACGGCCTTTGCTGAATCAAGGGAAGCCCGTGGCCAGCGAACTCTTCGCCTATACTCCAGACCGCCTGCGGCAAATCGCGCAGGAGGTGTTGCGCCACGCCCGGGAAAGCGGCGCCAGCGCCTGCGACACCGACGTTTCGGAAGGCGTGGGCCTGAGCGTCACGGTGCGCAAGGACGAAGTGGAGACCATAGAGCACAACCGCGACAAGGGCGTCGCGGTCACGGTGTATCTGGGGCAGCAGCGCGGCCACGCCGGCACCTCGGATTTCTCGCCGCAGGCGCTGCGCGACACCGTGTCCGCCGCGCTTTCCATCGCGCGCCATACCGCGGCCGATGATTGCGCCGGGCTGGCGGACGAAAATCTGCTGGCGCACGAAATACCCGATCTCGATCTTTATCATCCCTGGGAATTAAACGTGGAGCAGGCGATCGAGCTGGCGCGCAGCTGCGAAGCGGCGGCATTCGCGGCGGATAAGCGAGTGGCAAATTCCGAGGGCGCCAATGTCATGCTGCAACAAGGTCATTATGTTTATGCCAATAGCCTGGGGTTCATGGGGGGTTACCCCAGCTCGCGCCACAGCATAGGCTGCGCGGTGATCGCGGGCAAGGACGACACCATGCAGCGCGACGACTGGTACAGCGTGGCGCGCGCGGCGAACGATCTGGAAGCGGCGCGCAGCGTGGGGCACAAGGCGGGAAGCCGCTGTGCGCAAAGGCTGGGCGCGCGAAAAATAGCAACCGTGCAGGCGCCGGTGCTGTTCGAGGCGCCGCTTGCATCCAGCCTGCTCGGTGCTTTTGTGGCAGCGGTGAGCGGCGGCAATTTATACCGCAAGGCGTCGTTTCTGCTCGATAGCGCGGGCACGCAGGTATTCGCGCCCTGGGTGCAGATGCGCGAAGCGCCGCATATCAGGAAAGGTCTGGCCAGCGGCGCGTTCGACGAAGAGGGCGTGGCGACGCATGAGCGCGATGTAGTGAAGGATGGCGTGGTGCAGGGTTATTTCCTCGGCAGTTATTCGGCGCGCAAGCTGGGTCTGCAATCCACCGGCAACGCCGGCGGCAACCATAATCTGATTCTGCAGAGCGGCGAATTGGATTTCGACGGCCTGCTGAAAAAAATGCACAAAGGCCTGCTGGTGACGGAATTGCTGGGGCAGGGCATCAATCTGGTGACCGGCGATTATTCGCGCGGCGCGGCCGGCTTCTGGGTCGAGCATGGCGAAATCCAGTACCCGGTGCAGGAAATCACCATCGCCGGCAATCTGCGCGACATGTTGCGCGGCATCGCCGCGGCGGGCAATGATGTCTTGGTGCGCGGCTCGCGCCAGTGCGGTTCGATTCTGTTGGAGAGCATGACCATTGCCGGAGACTGAAAGCGGATGTCGTTGCGAGGCGCGATAGCGCCGTGGCAATCTGCCGTGTAGCGGTCATCGCGAGTGAGTGAGCCGCAGCCCAGAGCGCTAAGCCTTCAGCCGCGAGCGAAGCGTGGCGGGAAGGGGAAGCGATCTTGGGATGAATGGAAATACGAGATTGCTTCACATTCGTTCGCAATGACGGCAGTGGTGTCATTGCGAGGGTGAGGCTTCAGCCGCGAGCAACGCGTGGCGGCCTAGCCGACGCGGCAATCTGCTGTATAGCAGTCATCGCGAGTGACACGAAGCGATCTTGGGATGAGCGAAAATGCGAGATTGCTGCGCTTACGCTCGCAAAGACAAAAAAGCGAGATTGCTGCTCGCAATGACGGTTAAGGAGGCGCGGTGAAATTTTTGCTGGGTTTGAGCCGTCTGATCGACGCCTTGAACGAGCGCACAGGCCGTGCGGTGCGCTGGCTGGTGCTGGTGGCGGTGATTATTTCCTCCGGCAACGCGCTGTCGCGTTACGCATTCAATCTCAGTTCCAACGCCTGGCTGGAAGTGCAGTGGTATTTATTCTCGGCCATCTTCCTGCTCGCCGCCGGTTACACCTTCAAACGCAACCAACACGTGCGCATAGATGTGCTCAGCGGCCAGCTTTCGAAGCGCGCGCAGGCGTGGCTGGATATTTTCGGCGGCCTGTTCTTTTTATTGCCGGTCTCGCTGATCATCATGTATTTGTCCTGGCCGGTGTTCGTGAATTCATTTTTGCTGGGAGAAGTATCGGGCGATGCGGGCGGGCTGCTGCGCTGGCCGGTGAAGCTCCTGATTCCGGCCGGATTCGCGCTGTTGGTATTGCAGGGAATTTCTGAAATCATCAAGCGCGCGGCTTTTCTGCGCGGACTGATAGCCGACCCCGGCGAAAAGGAGCGCAAATAAATGGCGCCGCTGATGTTCGGCGCGCTGGTGGTGTTTCTGCTGATTGGCTACCCGGTGGCGTTTTCACTCGCCGCCAACGGCCTGCTGTTTGCGTTCATCGGTTTTGAAATGGGCCTGCTCAAGCCCGAGCTGCTGCAGGCGCTGCCGGAGCGCGTGTTCGGCATCATGCGCAACGACACGCTGCTGGCGGTGCCGTTTTTCACTTTCATGGGCTTGATACTCGAGCGCAGCGGAATGGCCGAGGACCTGCTCGATGCCATCGGCCAGTTGTTCGGCGGTTTGCGCGGCGGGCTTGCCTTCGCGGTGATATTCGTCGGCGCGCTGCTGGCCGCCACCACCGGCGTGG
>JBOIFQ010000162.1:0-1592 GCA_050741655.1 Burkholderiales bacterium
AAACATAGCCACGCAGATACACGCCGCGGCGGATGCCGATGCGGGTGGTACTGGATTCAAACAGGTGGCTGGCGTCCAGCGCGCGCAGATTCTTGTCGCGCTTGGGATCGAATGCCATTTTCGCCAGTATGCCCACGCCCAGTCCCAGTTCGACATAGGTTTTAATTACATCCGAATCTATCGCGGTCAGCACCACGTTGGGTTTCAGGTTGCGCGCGGCGAACGCGCGATTGATTTTGGAGCGCCCGGCGAAAGCGAAGTCATAAGTGATGATGGGATATTTCGCCACGGCCTCCAGCGTCAATACCCGCTCCTTCAGCAGCGGATGCTTGGGCGGGGTAATCACGCAGCGGTTCCATTGGTAGCAGGGCAGCATGATCAGGTCGGGGAACAATTCAATCGCCTCGGTGGCAATGGCGATATCCGCTTCGCCCGACACCACCTGCTGCGCGATCTGCGTCGGATCGCCCTGGTGCAGCGAAAGTTTCACCCTGGGATACCGGGCGGTGAATTCGCGCACCGCCGGCGGCAGCGCGTAGCGCGCCTGGGTGTGAGTGGTGGAGATAGTGAGGCTGCCGCTGGCTTCGTTGGTGAATTCCTCGCCGGCGCGCTTCAGGTTATCGGCTTCCTGCAGCATGCGCAGCGCGATGTCGTGAATCACCTTGCCCGGCGGCGTCATTTCCACCACGCGCTTGCCGTTGCGCACGAAAATCTGCACGCCCAGTTCTTCTTCCAGCAGACGGATTTGCTTGCTGATGCCGGGTTGCGAGGTGTGCAGTTTTTCCGCCGCATCGGATACGTTGAGCCCCTGGCGCACCACTTCGCACAAATAGCGCAATTGCTGGAGCTTCATGAGCTGCCTCTGCAAATAACGATTAGTTATAACATCCTAACATAATGTTATTTTGAAATATATATAAGGGCTGCTAGGATTTCGCCTCTGACTTTCCCGGCACCTTGCCGCATCAACTATGGATTTTTTATATACCATTTCGGGCTTTGCGGTCGGCTTCATCGTCGGGCTGACCGGCGTCGGCGGCGGCTCCCTGATGACACCGCTGCTGGTGCTGGTCTTCGGCATCGTGCCGGCCACCGCGGTCGGTACCGATTTGCTCTATGCCAGCATTACGAAAATGGGCGGTGTGTGGGTAAACGGCCGGCGCGGCAGCGTGGACTGGAAAATCGCCGGCCTGCTGGCTTCTGGCAGTTTGCCGGCTTCTGTCATCACGGTGTGGGCGCTGAAAAAATACGCGCTGCAGACAGCGCATTTCAATTCGCTGATTACCACCACGCTGGGTGTGGCGCTGATCCTCACCGCCGTGGTGTTGATTTTCCGTGAGGGAATACAAAAATTCGTGCAACACCATGTGGGCGAATTATGGCACGAGCGGCACCCGCTTCCGGCCACGATAGCCGTGGGCATCGTGCTGGGCGCGATGGTGACGGTTTCCTCGGTGGGGGCCGGCGCGCTGGGCGTGGCGGCGCTGACTATCCTGTATCCGCGTCTGCCGGCGGTTAAAATCGTCGGCACCGACATCGCGCATGCGGTGCCGCTGACCGCGGTGGCGGGGGTGGGTCACTTGGCCCTGGGC
>JBOIFQ010000163.1:0-2707 GCA_050741655.1 Burkholderiales bacterium
GTGCGAAACCGCCATCTTTACTTTTTCGGTGCAGGCCACGCAGATATCGGCGAGTTTTTTGGTTTCATCGGTTATGGAGCGGATATCATAGAGAAACATGCATTGCGAGGCATCTTCCATCAGATCCAGAATATCGTCCATTTTGGTAATCAGCTGGTGGATCTCGTCGCGGTCGAGCGGAGTAATGAAGGTCTGATGCAGAAGTTGAATGGTCTGGTGCGTAATTTTATCGGCCTTGTGTTCTATGGTTTCGATGTTGCGCGTGCGGATTTGCAGTTCACTGATATCGCTCATCAAAGCCTTGAGTTCCACCGCGCCCAGCACCAGCAGTTCGGCGTGTTCGGCAAAGTAGTCAAAGAAACGGCCTTCGCGAGGCATCAGCTTTCCAAACATCGCATCACCTTTGGGAAAAATAACATGGAGAGCTAGTAAGTTATATATTATTATTCAATAGCTTATATCAAACCCCGATTTTCCTCGCGGTATTGTAGCAGTTTTGTAATTATTCATCGCTTTCGATGGCGGGGTCGGGGATGTGATTGAAAGCGATACGCATCGGCGCGGTGTTGAGCGCGAAATGCGCGCCGCCGAAATAGAGCGTGTTTTTGCCGTAACGCAGATTGAGCGAATCGATCACCGCGTTCAGTTTGTCGCGATTGCTGCCGGAATCAAACAACGAGCGCGATTGATGCGCCTGTTCATCCAGCTCAAGCAGCGTCACCGCCACGGCTAGCGGAACCGGCTTGGTTTCACGGTAATCCTGCCATAGCTGTTCCAGGATTTTCAGCAATCGCAGTGTATCCTGGGTGGGATTGAAGCGCCGCTCGTTTTCCCATGCACTGCCATCCAGGTATTTCACCCGCACTTGCATTTTGCCGGCGATGCCGTTGTAGCTTCTGAGCCGCATCGCCGCTTTTTGCAGCAGGCGGTGCAAAATCGCATACGCCTGTTCGTGCGCGCGCGCTTGCGGCGGCAGTACATGCGAATGGCCCACGCTGCCGCGCTGCACAGATGAACTGATCACCTCGGTTCCCCGCAGCTTGGCGTGAAAGCGTTCGCCTTCGATGCCGCCCCAGGCTTGGCGCAGGCTGGCTTTGTCCGCTTTGCATAACGCTTGCACCGAATGGATACCGCAGGCATGGAGGCGCTTTTCCATATTGCGGCCGATGCCGGAAAGATCGCGTAGTTCCATGTGATACAAGCACTGCGGCAAATCGCGCTCTTCAATCACCACGCAACCATCGGGTTTTTGCATATCCGAAGCGACTTTGGCTAGAAAGGTGTTGGGTGCGATGCCGATCGAGCAGCGCAGGGCTGCTCCCGCGCGCTCGGAGATTTTGCGCTTGATGGTCTGAGCCAGCGCCAGCGCGGTTGCTTTTTTTTGCTGGCTGCCGGTGAGTTCGCATCCCATTTCGTCTATCGAATACACGCGCTCGACCGGGGTGCAGGATTCCACTATTTCCACTAGCTTATGGTGATATTCGATATACAGCGCCGGACGCGCTTCAAGCAACCGGATTTCCGGGCACAGACGTTTGGCTTCGCTTACCCGGGTGCCGGTTTTTATTCCGAATTTTTTCGCTTCATAGCTGGCGGCAATGCAACAGGTGGTATCCGCCATCACCGGCAGCACAGCGACCGGCAGCCCGCGCAGCTCGGGACGCATCTGCTGTTCGACCGAGGCGAAATAGGAATTGAAATCAACAAAAAGCGTGCGCAGCGGCAGGGGCGGCATAAAACGGTCTCGACTTTGCGGGCGGCTATGAATAAGCTGTAATGAGCATGCAGATTCTACGACATATCCGCATCAATCCAAATCGAGGATAGCCACGATGGAGCAAAACAATCAGCACGCCGAAATCGCTACCCTGGCCGGAGGCTGTTTCTGGTGTCTGGAAGCGGTGTTTGACGAATTGCAAGGCGTGGAGTCGGTGGAATCCGGCTACATGGGCGGCACGACTGCTAACCCCACTTATGAGCAGGTTTGCAACGGCCGCAGCGGGCACGCCGAAGTGGTGCAGATCCGCTTCAATCCCGCGCGGGTGTCGTTCCGCGATCTGCTCGAGGTGTTTTTCGTGGTTCATGACCCGACCACGCTCAACCGGCAGGGCAACGATGCGGGCACGCAGTACCGTTCCGCCATTTTTTATCATTCGCCGGAGCAAAAAGCCGCCGCCGAAGACGTGATCAAGACGCTCAACAGTGCAAACATCTGGAGTTCGCCCATTGTCACGCAGGTGATTGCGGCGCAAATTTTTTACCAGGCGGAGGATTATCATCAGGAATATTTTCAGCGCAACCCGTCCCAGCCTTATTGCCAGTTCGTGGTGGAGCCCAAAGTAGCCAAACTGCGCAAGCATTTTCTGGCCAAACTCAAAAAGGCTTGAGAGGATTTTTGCCCGTTTGTCATTCACAAAAATGGTTGACAAACACCCCTCACTATAGGCATGCTTTCTTCGCACTCCGCTGAAGTTGTACAGGCGAAGAAAGTGTAACCACCGATTTTCACACCTATGAGAGGGAGCAAGACTATGGCAATGAAGAAGAAAGGCAAGAAGACAGCAAAGAAATCCACCAGGAAAGCGGCCCCGCGCGCGGCCAAGAAAAAAAGCGCATCGAAACGCAAGCCGAACGCAGCGTTCATGAAACCGATGATGCCTGATCCCGCGCTGGCCGCGGTGATAGGCGCCATGGCACAGGCCCGCAC
>JBOIFQ010000164.1:0-1899 GCA_050741655.1 Burkholderiales bacterium
GAGCGCCTGCGTGCGCCTCGAAGCCGATGCCGTGTTGCGCACCGCGCTGTTAAAAGAAGAGTATCCGCATTTTCTGCAAGACCCGGCGGTGCTGCATCAGAAACTGGGGTTTCTCAGCGCGCGCTACGGCCATGAAGTCATTGCGCGCTGGAAAAAATACTCCGGCGCAGGAGAATGGGACGCGCTGGTACTGGAATTGCTCGAGCAGCATTATGATCCGGCTTATTCCAAATCCACCCTCAAGCATTACGCCCGCTATCAGGACGCGCTGAAGTTGCGCGTAGTCGCGCCCGGCGGGGCGGAAATGCAGCGGCTCGCGCGCAGCATTGTTTCCGGAGAAAATTAAAAATAAGATGAAACTCGCACTCAAAGTCGACGTGCCTACCCTGCGCGGCACGCGTGATGGCGTGCCGCGCCTGCTGGAACTGCTGCAAAAACATCGTATCCAGGCCAGTTTTTTCTTTAATCTCGGTCCGAACAGCCGTTTCTTTCCCGGCCCCGAAACCGGCCGCCTATGCGCCGCCATCTTGCAACGGGTAAGCGCGGCCGGCCACGAAGCCGGCATTCACGCCTACAACAGCAGCCTGTGGAAACACCAGGCGGCGCAAGCCGACGCGCTGTGGACACAAGCCCAGATGCGGCAGGCCAGCGAGCGTTTCGGCGAAATCTTCAAGGATGCCCCGCGCATTCACGGCGCACCGGACTGGCAGATGAATCTGCATGCTTTCCGGTTGACGCAAAGGCTGGGTTTCGATTATGGCTGCGACACACGCGGCACCTGCCCGTTCGTGCCGATAGTGCGCGCAGAAATCATCGCCTGCCCGCAGCTTCCCACCACTCTGCCCACGCTGGACGAAGCGCTGGCTAGCAAAGGCAAAGACGGCGCGCTGCAATACTTATTAAAACTGACTGAAAATCCTCCACCCACCGGCCATATATACACTTTGCGCGCCGAGCGCGAGGGCAGAAAACTCGCGCCCTTGTTCGAGCTGCTTATCGAGGGCTGGCGCCGTCAGGGTTATGCACTCACCACTACGCGCACCTTGTTCGAAGCGCTGGAAACCAAGCATCTGCCGCGGCATGAAGTGGCGATGAGCAAGCTGCCCGGCAGTAACCGCATGCAGATGCTGCAAACCAGGGAATTTTTGGCGGGTTAGCGAAGCGCTTGTTTTTTTCGAGGAGAGTGTTATACACTGCGAAAAACGATAATGCTCAATAAAACTCTCCCAGATTTTGCGCTCCCCGCAACCGGGAACCGGGTTTTTCGCCTCTCCGCCAGCCAAGGCAAGCTGCCCCTTATTTATTTCTATCCCAACGATAATCGCTGCATCACTGTAGACCAGCAGTTGCGCAGCCTCTACTTCGTGCCAACCCTGAAATAGGAGAAAAGCGTCCTCATGACCCAGAAAAAATCCGCTGCGGTGGTCCGGTTGCGCACCAGCACCAAGCTGTTCGTGCTCGACACCAACGTGCTGATGCACGATCCGACCTCGCTGTTCCGGTTCGACGAGCACGATGTGTACCTGCCGATGCAGACGCTCGAGGACCTCGACGCGAACAAGAAGGGGATGACCGAAGTCGCGCGCAACGCCCGCCAGGCGTCGCGTTTCCTGGACGAGTTGATCACCGCGTTCGCCGGCCACGGCGGCGACGGGCTCGCCAGCGGCATTCCGCTCGCGAGCAAATCGATGGGCGCGGCGACGGGCCGCGTCTACCTGCAGACCGAGGCGATCACGACGCCGATCCCGGCCTCGCTCGCCCACAGCACGGCGGACAACCGGATCATCGCCGTCGTGATGCAACTCGCCCGCCAGCAACCGCGCCGCAGCGTCATCCTGGTGTCGAAGGACATCAACATGCGCATCAAGGCGCGCGCGCTGGGGCTCGCTGCGGAGGACT
>JBOIFQ010000165.1:0-3602 GCA_050741655.1 Burkholderiales bacterium
AATTGACCCACCGACCGGATCGGGTAGCTATTCCGCTGCGCGGTATTCTGGCGTGCATCGGACCCGCGGCCTAGCCATGGAGTCTGCCGGTTGCCTGGTTCCTCGACCGGGAGGATATCCGGATTGACTGACCCGCATGCACTCGATCGGCTGTGCGCCCTTTACGGGATTGCGGTCGAATACACCGACCAGTTGGGACGGCATATCGTCGTCCCTCGAGCAACTAAAATCGCGCTGCTCGCCGCGATGGGAGTGCGAGCCGATTCCAGCGCCGATGCAACGCGCGCCCTCGAAGAGCGTGAAGATCAAGCTTGGCGTCGCATACTCGCGCCGGTGCAAGTGGTACGGGAAAATGAAAAACCGATCTGCATCGGTCTGACTTTACCCGCCGCCCAGGCCGCGCGGCAGTTGGTTTGGACACTGACCCTGGAAAACGGCGAACAACTGCGCGGACTCATTCGCGCGCACGAACTTATGCGCTTGGCGGAGCGCAAAATTGCCGGACACGCCTATGTAAACTACGGATTCGATTTGCCGCATACGCCCGGCTGCGGCTATCACCGCTTCGAACTCGCCGGCGACGGCCTGACGCTGAACGAGAGCATGAGTCTCATTGTAGCGCCGCTCACCTGTTATCAACCGCCTGTGCTATCTGGCATTAACCGGGTATGGGGACTAGCCGTGCAGCTGTACGCGCTGCGCTCCCGGCGCAATTGGGGCATGGGTGATTACAGCGACCTCAAGAACTTAATCGAGACCGCCGGCCGCGCCGGCGCTGCCATTGTCGGCGTAAACCCCTTGCATGCCCTGTTCCCCCACCATCCAGCACACGCCAGCCCTTACAGCCCGTCCAGCCGGCAATACCACAATATTCTCTATCTCGATGTGGAAGCCATTGCCGATTTCGGCGAGTGCCGCGCCGCGCGCGAGACTGTAGCCGGCCGCGAATTTAAGATGCGCTTGCGCGCGGTGCGCGCAGCAACCTTGGTGGATTATGAAGCAGTGGCCGCACTCAAGTTGCCCGTTCTCGGACAGCTTTACCGGCATTTTTGTGAACGGCATCTCGCCTGCGAAACCAGCCGCGGCCAAGCATTTCAAGCCTTTCAGACCGCCGGAGGCGATGCCTTGCTGAGGCAGGCTCTGTTCGAAGCGCTGCAAGAACATTTCCATGCACAGGATTCATCGCTGTGGAGTTGGCAGAAATGGCCGGAAGTCTATCGGGATCCGGACTCGCAAGCGATTGCGGCGTTCCACATTCGCCACCGGGAACGGGTGGAGTTCTATCAATACCTGCAGTGGCAGACGGAATTGCAACTCGCCGCGGTGAGTGAAAGCTCGATACAACTGAAACTGGGTGTGGGACTGTACCAGGATTTGGCCGTCAGCGTAGATCCCGGCGGCGCGGACGTATGGGCTAATCAGAATCTTTACGCTCTGAGCGCCAGCATTGGCTCGCCTCCGGATGCCATCTCCATCGATGGGCAGAACTGGGGGCTGCCGCCGTTTAATCCGCAGTATCTGGCGCAAGCGGCCTACGCGCCGTTTATCGCCATGCTGCGCACTACCATGCGTCATGCGGGCGCGCTGCGCATCGATCACGTGATGGGTTTGATGCGCCTGTTTTGGATACCACAGGGCGCCGCGCCAAAAGACGGTACTTATGTTTTCTATCCGTTCGCCGACTTGCTCGGCATCCTGGCTCTGGAAAGCCGCCGCAACCAGTGCCTGGTCGTCGGTGAAGATCTGGGTAATGTGCCGCAACAAGTGCCGGCAGCGCTGGTCCCGCTGGGCGTGCTGTCATATCGGTTGCTGTATTTTGAAAAATCTTCGACCGAAGACTTCAAGGCCCCCGCCGATTATCACGGCGCCGCGCTGGTCGCAGTCAGCACCCATGATTTGCCTACTCTCGCCGGATTCTGGCAAGGAGCGGATTTGGCTACGCGCGCGCAGCTCAATCTTTTTCCTTCTGACAGCTACCACGCGCGGCAAGTTGATAACCGTGCCCAGGAGCGGGCCCGTCTGTTGCTGGCGCTGGAGCGGGAGCAGCTGCTCCCCGCCTCGGTAAACATGCGCCTCCTATCCATGCCCGAAATGTCAACCGAGCTGGTTGCGGCAATTCACAGCTACCTGGCACGCACCCCCGCCAAAGTGATGGTGGTGCAAATTGAAGACCTGCTGGGACAAGTGGAGCAGGTAAACCTGCCGGGTACGACAAGTGAATATCCGAACTGGCGGCGCAAATTGTCTCTTACAATGGAACACTGGAACACGGATGCGCGTGTCAATGCCGTCATGGAAGCGCTGCAACGAGAACGCGCAGCGACTCTCCGCAATGCGGTGCCACAGTAAGAACTGTCTACCGCCATCGTCGCTGCTTGCACATTTTCCGGTCGCTCTGGTGCAAGCGGAATCGGCGAGTGCGGAGCCAGCGCGAGATGAGGGTGATGCAAAGCTGAACCCGTTCCATCATGAGAACTTTGCGCTAGAATCGTATCTAATCAACCGCAGTGCCCGCACTCTAGCGTGAGGAGAATACCATTAAACTTCTAGTCGACTGGCTTATCAATTGTCCACAACACCTCGCAAGGTATTTTACCTGGCTGGCGCCGCTGGTCGCCCGCGTGACGGTGGGCTGGGTGTTTCTTTGGAGCGGTTGGGGGAAACTCAACAACCTGCCGCAGGTGATCGAAAACTTCATCGGCTGGGGGATTCCGTTCCCGCATATCCTGACGCCGTTTGTCTCGGGCGTAGAGTTTGTCGGAGGCTTGCTGTTGTTGCTGGGTCTGTTCACGCGCCTGGCCGCGGCGCCACTGGTCATAGTGATGATGGTGGCGATCCGCAGCGCGCTGTGGGAACAAGTGGACTCGCTGGAAACGCTGCTCGGCTTCGAAGAATTCGCTTACCTGGCCATTTTCCTGTGGCTGGCAATCGCCGGGCCGGGAATTGTTTCTCTCGACCATCTGCTGCAGCGCTTATGGCCGCGCAAACCCGCTTTCTAGCTTACAGACATGGCGTTGATAGCGCTATAATTTGCTTAGGCCCTTGTTCCCTACTTTGTAGAGCACCCAATTTTGTCGGGGGCTGGAGCCGGACGCGGATATTCTTAATCAAAATGCCTTTATGTAGAGGAGACAAAAATGAATCTTATTGCCCGCAAGCTTCCCGTAGCATTTTTGGCTGTTAGTCTAAGTGTTTTCCTTGTCGCCTGCGCTGCCCTGGGCTTAGATCGAGGAGTCAAAGTAACACTCAATGGAATTCAGGAAGTACCTGCGGTAGACACATCCGCGTCCGGAAACGGGAAGATTTTAGTCGCCGCCGACAAATCCGTGAGCGGCAGTATTACCACCTCAGGTGTTGCGGTTTCCGCCGCGCACATACACCAGGGTGCCGCAGGAACCAACGG
Organism: Burkholderiales bacterium; assembly: GCA_050741655.1. Taxonomy (GTDB): domain Bacteria; phylum Pseudomonadota; class Gammaproteobacteria; order Burkholderiales; family JAHFRG01; genus JAHFRG01. The sequence continues at coordinate 3,404 of JBOIFQ010000165.1, forward strand.
CCCGGTAATCATCGGGCTGGTTAAGACTGGCGACAACGTCTGGGCAGTTCCGGCGGGAGCGAAATTTACCGACGCTCAATACACAAATTATCTGGCCGGCAACATGTATATTAACGTTCACAGCGCGGCACACAAGAGCGGCGAGATACGAGGACAGATCAATCCCAAGTAGCTTAATAAACGCTGAGCAAGGTTGTCC
>JBOIFQ010000166.1:0-5765 GCA_050741655.1 Burkholderiales bacterium
CAGGATGTCATGGTAGGCCGCGTAGAGTGCCGGACGCATCAGGTCGTTCATGGCAGCGTCCACAATGGCGAAGTTCCGATCACGGTTGTGCTTGAGGTATTCCACTCGCGTGAGCAGCAAGCCGGCATTGCCTGCCAGCGCGCGCCCGGGTTCGAGCAGAATCTTCTGCGTATGTTTACCCAGCTTGGCCAGCAGCACGCCGGTGTAATCAGCAATGCTGGGCGGGGTTTCGTCGTGGTAGCGTATGCCCAGTCCTCCGCCTATATCAATGTGGGCGATGGTTATCCCGGCTTTTTCCAATTTAGCCACTAGCGCCAGAATTTTCTCCAGGGCAGCGCCAAAGGGAGCCGTCTCGGTAAGCTGCGAACCGATGTGGCAGTCTATGCCGGCGACTTCGAGGTGAGGCAGCGCAGCCGCCTTGCGGTAAAGTGCGAGGGCGTCGGCGTAATCCACCCCGAATTTGTTTTGCTTGAGGCCGGTGGCGATGTAAGGGTGGGTTTTGGGATCCACATCCGGGTTGATGCGCAGGCTGACCGGCGCTTTTCTTCCCATTTCGCCGGCCACGCGATCAAGCCGCAGCAACTCGGCTTCCGATTCAACATTGAAACAGAGAATGCCGGCATTCAGCGCTGCGCGCATCTCATCCACGCTTTTACCCACACCGGAAAATACGATCTTTTTGGAATCGCCGCCGGCGGCGAGGACGCGCGCCAGTTCGCCGCCCGAAACAATATCGAAGCCGCCGCCCAGCCGCGCAAACAGATTAAGGATGGCAAGGCTGGAATTCGCTTTTACGGCGTAACAAATCAGGTGGTCGCGTTTGCTCAGCGCTTGCTCGAAAGCGTGATAAGCCGAGGTCAACGCGGCTTTCGAGTAAACATAACAAGGCGTGCCATAGCGTGCGGCAATCTCGTCGAGCCCCACACCTTCGGCATGCAGCTGTTTATTGCGGTAGGAAAAGACGGTCACTGCGACGGTGATCCTGATTGCTTATTCGCGTCCGGTTTTTGCTGCGGTGCGGCGGGTTTTTGGGCGGCCGGCTCCTGCGGCAGATAAAGCGCGCCCTTGTAGCCGCAGCTTGCGAGCAGCGCGGCGAAAATGATCAATAAAACGGGAGCACGCATCGGGTATGGAGTTGCAAAAAAAGCATCTTAGCATAAGGCGCGAAAACGGCGCCCACGGTTCAACTCTCGCCGCTTTTGATACGCGCCATTTCCGTTTCTATCCAGGCCTCGACTTTGGCGTTTAACTCGCCCGGTTTCATGTCTTGCGCCCAGATTGCCGCGCCGATGCTCACGGTGATGGTGCCGGGGCGCTTGAGGAACGAATTTTTCCCCCAGAATTCGCCGGAATTGAGTGCGACCGGCAACACCGCGGCGTCGCAATGCGTCGCCAGCCAGGCGCCGCCGGCCTGATAAGCACTTTTTTCGCCCGGCTTGATGCGCGTACCTTCAGGGAAAATAATTATCCAGAAGCCCTGCTGCAGCCGCGCCACGCCTTGTTCCTCGATCTGCCGCAGGGCGCGGGTTCCGGAGCTGCGGTCTATGGCGATGGGGGAGAGCATGGCGAGTCCCCAGCCGAAAAATGGAATGCGCAGCAGTTCTTTTTTTATCACCAGCACCTGCGGCGGGAAAATCACCTGGAACGCCAGCGTTTCCCACGCCGATTGATGCTTGGACATGACGATGCAGGGTTTATCGGGGATGTTTTCGCGGCCCACGATGCGATAGCGGATACCGCAAAGCGCGCGCGCCGCAACTATGATAATGCGCGACCAGGTCGTGATGACGTGGTAGCGGGTCAAGTGGTCAAGCGGGAAGGTGAGGAGCGCAATCAAGGCGAACAGCGGAGTGATGACGGCTTGCAGCAGCGCAAACAGCAGGGAGCGCAAAACAATCATGACTTAAACCGCGAGCGCCAGCGCCGCAGCCGCGAGATCGGGGTAAATCTGCGTATTTGCCGGAAGGCCGCCCGCTTCCCGGGTTTTTGTGCCTTTGCCCGTCAGCAGCAGAATCGGCTGTGCGCTTACCGCGTCCGCCGCCTGCAAGTCGCGCAGCGAATCGCCGATGCAGGGCACGCCGGAGAGATTCACATTGAAGCGCTGCGCGATTTCCTGAAACAGACCGGTCTTGGGTTTGCGGCATGCGCAATTCAATTCCTGCGCATGCGGGCAGAAGAAAATCGCATCAATGCGCCCGCCGTGCAGGGCAACAGTCTTGTGCATCTTGTCATGAATGGCGTTGAGCGTGGTCATGTCGAACAGGCCGCGGCCGAGGCCGGACTGATTGGTCGCCACCACCACGCGGTAGCCGGCCTGGTTCAGGCGCGCGATGGCATCCAGACTGTCTGCAATCGGCTTCCATTCGTCCGGGCTCTTGATGAATTGCGCGCTGTCGTGGTTAATGACCCCGTCGCGGTCGAGGATGACGAGTTTCATTTTTCGACGGCGAGTTTGGAGATGTCGGCGACCTGGTTCATCAGACTATGCAGATCGTGCAGCAGCGCAATACGGTTTGCACGAAGTTTCATATCCTCGGTCATAACCAACACATCGTTGAAGAATCTGTCGACCGGTTCCTTTATCTCAACCAGGAGCTTGAGCGTGCCAGTGTAATCATTTGCGGCGAAACGCTGCTGTACGCCTGGGCGCATCTTGGCAACTATGCGCGCAAGCTCTTTTTCAGCAGGTTCTTTTAATAAATTGTTATCAACTGTTTCGGCGCCAGCATCGGCTTTCTTTAGGATATTACTGATGCGTTTATTTGCGGTTGCGAGGCTATTGGCTTCGGGTAATGCTGAAAAAGTACGCACGGCTTCAATACGCGCTATGACTTGGTCGACGCGAGGGGGTTGAAGTACCAAAACTGACTCAATTTCTTGTGATGTGTAACCCTTTTCGCGAAGATAACTGCGCAGACGCTCGAGCAGGAATGCGAGCAATTCGGCGGTGGGATCCGAGAAACCGGCCAAACCATGAAATTCATTAACCGCATGCTTGAATATAAGTTTTAAATCTAATTGCAGATTTTTCTCGATCAGAATACGAAGCAGACCCAGCGCATGCCTGCGTAACGCAAAAGGGTCCTTGTCGCCACTCGGTTGCTGCCCGATACCGAACAGCCCGATCAGAGCATCCAGCTTGTCGGCGAGGGCGACGAAAGTACCGGCTATGGATTCGGGCAACGCATCACCCGCGAAGCGTGGCTGGTAATGTTCTTTTATCGCCTGGCAGACCTCGGCTTGCTCGCCATCATGCCGGGCGTAGTATTGACCCATAATTCCCTGCAGTTCTGGGAATTCGCCCACCATCTCAGTGAGAAGATCGGCCTTGGCGAGCCGAGCAGCACGAGCCGTATTATCCGTAACGATATTTGACATGCGGGCGAACGCTGCCGCAAGTTTTTCAATACGCTCAGCGCGTTGGAGTTGGGAGCCGAGTTTGTTGTGATAAACCACGTTTGACAGTTTGGGAACGCGTGTCTCGAGTGGTGTCTTGCGGTCTTGGTCGTAGAAGAACTTGGCATCGGCAAGCCGCGCGCGCAGGACGCGCTCATTGCCGTGGATGATGTTTTTGGGGTTGGCGGTTGGCATATTACTGACTATCAAGAACCGCGGCAGCAGCTTGCCATTCCTGCCGGCGAGCGGAAAGTATTTCTGGTGCTGCTGCATTGAAAGGACCAGGCATTCTTGCGGCACATCGAGAAACGATTTATCAAATGCGCCGGAATAAACCACCGGCCATTCGACCAGCGCGGTGACTTCATCCAGCAGGGCTTCGTCCCAGAGTATTTCTGCGCCGTCGGCGTGTTTTTCCAGTTCCCTGCGTATGCGCTCCTTGCGTTTGGCAAAACCGGCGATGACCTTGCCTTTGGATTCCAGCAACTCTTCATATTTATCGGCGTGAGCAATCTTGAGTGCACCTTTGCTCAGGAAGCGATGGCCAAGAGTCACGGCTTGGCCGCTTTTGATTTCCAATAGCGGCAAGTGTTCTTTTAATACTTTTTTCCCGTGCAGCATCAGGAAACCGTGAACCGGGCGCACGAATAAGGCATTGCCGTCGCCCCAGCGCATGGTTTTGGCGACCGGCAGCTTGGGCAGCAGGTTGACGAGAATGGCAATCAGTGCCGTGCCCAGCTTCTCGCCTTTTTGTTTGAAAGTGTGCACGTAACAGGGATTACCCTTGGTGTCCGTGCCTTGTTGCAAATCTTTTATTTCAACGCCGCAGGATTTAGCGAAACCCGAAAGCGCGGGTGTGGGTTGGCCGGAGCCGCCCAGCGCGGCGTTGAGCGGCGGGCCTTTGCGCTCGATCAGCTTATCGGCTTGCTTGTCCGCCACACCGGTAATCAGCATGGCCAGCCTGCGCGGCGTGGCAAAAGGCGTGCATAAACTATCCGCGCCGAGGAAATCCTGATCCTTGAGCGAGGAAAAGACTCCTGCCGCCAAAGCTTCGCTCAAGCGCTTGAGAGATCTAGGCGGCAGTTCTTCGGTGAGCAATTCAATCAGCAGGCTGTCGTGCATCACGCTGCCCGCCTGGATTTAAGCATCGGAAAACCGAGTTTCGCGCGTGATTCGTAATAGGCTTGCGCGACCAGGCGTGCCAGAGTCCTGACGCGGGCAATGTAAGCGGCGCGCTCGGTAACGGAAATGGCTCCGCGCGCGTCGAGCAGATTAAACACATGCGAACATTTGATCACCATTTCGAATCCCGGCAGCGGCAGCCCGGTTTCGAGCAGGCGCCTGGCCTCGGCCTCGAAATCGCCGAACAAGCGGAACAAAAGCTCGATATTGGATTGCTCGAAATTGTATTGGGATTGCTCGACTTCGTTCTGATGGTAAACGTCGCGGTAACTGACGCCCGGCGTCCACACCAGATCAAATACATTTTCCTTGCCCTGCAGGACCATCGCCAGGCGCTCCAGGCCGTAGGTGATTTCGCCCAGCACCGGCTTGCAGGGCAGGCTGCCGACTTCCTGGAAATAAGTGAACTGCGTGACTTCCATGCCATTCAGCCACACTTCCCAACCCAAACCCCAGGCGCCCAGTGTGGGGGATTCCCAATCGTCCTCGACGAAACGAATGTCGTTTTGCCTGGGATCTATGCCTAGCACTCGCAGCGAATCGAGATAAAGCTGCTGGATATTTTGCGGCGAAGGCTTGAGCGCTACCTGGTATTGATAATAATGCTGCAAGCGGTTGGGATTTTCGCCATAGCGCCCGTCTTTGGGGCGGCGCGAGGGCTGCACGTAAGCAGCTTTCCAGGGTTCCGGCCCCAGCGCGCGCAGGAAAGTCGCGGTGTGGAAGGTGCCGGCGCCCATTTCCATGTCGTAGGGTTGCAGCAGGGCGCAACCCTGTTGGTCCCAGTATTGCTGCAGCCGCAGAATGATTTGCTGGAAAGTGAGCATGAGGGAGAAAACTCGCGCAAATACGCGATTTTACTGATTTTGCGCGGACTGAGATAGTGAACGGCGTGCAAGCACGATGCCGGCGGCAGTGGCGAGCACGCTTAACGCCAGGAAAATGCTGTTGCCCCAGCGCACGTAAGGGGTGCTCCCGCTGTAGCCGCGTATTTCGTAATCGAGAGTCGCGGTGATGAAGAGCGGCAATTGGCTTGCTACTTCGCCGCGCGGACTGATCACCGCCGTGACTCCGGTGTTGGTGGCGCGCAGCATGATGCGTCCGGTTTCCAGTGCGCGCATTTGCGACATTTGCAAATGCTGCATGGGTGCGATCGAAGCGCCGAACCAGGCATCGTTGGTCACGTTGAC
>JBOIFQ010000167.1:0-3777 GCA_050741655.1 Burkholderiales bacterium
CGCACATGATGATGTGCTCGGCATCGATGTCGGGGCCGTCGTAACCCAGCGCCTCCACGCCCACTTGATGAAACTGGCGGTAGCGCCCCTGCTGCGGGCGCTCGTGACGGAACATCGGTCCCGCATAATAAACGCGCAGCGGCCCGGGATACAAAAGATTATGCTCGAGCACCGCGCGCACGCAGGACGCGGTGCCTTCCGGGCGCAAAGTCAGGCTTTCGCCGTTTAACTGGTCGACGAAGCTGTACATCTCTTTCTCGACGATGTCCGTCGCTGCGCCGATAGCCCGCACGAACAAGCCGGTCTTCTCCACCAGCGGCATGCGGATGTTGTGGTAGCCGTAAGCCGTCAGCCACTCGCGCACCGTGTGTTCGAATGCTTCCCAGCGGTGCGCGTCCCGCGGCAGGATGTCGTTCATGCCGCGCACGGCCTGGATGTTGTCGGGTTTCATCGTGGCAGGTGCTACTCCAGGGTCAGGCGCGCCACGTCAACTTTGGTATGCGGTTTCAAATCCACCGACTTGTTGTTGTATGTCAGGTTCACTCCCGCCGCATTGCCCACCACGACGGAAAGCGGCGGCGTGCCGCGCACCGTCTCCGTGCTGCCGGCCGGGCTCACTTGGGAAAAAATTATCCTGCCATTGCGGTCGCTGATTTCCACCCATGAATCCTGCAGGAACTCCATGCGCAGCTCGCGGCTACGCGGCGCGGCGGCCTTGACTTCGGGTGGCGCTAAAGACACGGGGCTTTGCGCCAGATCGGGCGGCAACGGCGCCGGTTCCACCACCGGTTTCGGCGCTGGCGCAGTCTCATTTCTTTGCGCCGGGACTGGCTCTCGCCTGGCATTCTCCGGTTGGGCTGCGGCGGGTTTACCCGGCTTGGGTACGGCGGCCTTTTCCGGTTTGCCGTGGTACCACTCGAAAGCGAAAAAACCAACCAACAACAGCGCCAGTACAGCAGAAATAATATAAGTTTTCCAATCCTGTTTTCTGCCGGAGGCCATGGGAATTTCCGCCACGCCGCGCTCGGCCTGGGGAATCTGCGGCGCCGGCAGCATGGACTCGGTTGCTATCAGCAGCGGCGCGGAGTCAATCTGCACCAGTTTCGCGTAGTTGCGGATAAAGCCGCGCACAAAAGTAATACGCGGCAGATTTTTGAAATCATCCGCTTCCAGCGCTTCGACCTGGCGCACGGCAAGTTTAAGCTGGCGCGCCACATCAGCCACGCTGAGCCCCAGCTGCTGACGCGCCGCGGCCAGCGCGCCGCCCGCGCTGACCTTCCGGTTTTCGTCGGCGGCGCCCTCGGTCATTCGAATTGCCCGTAATCGAGTGCGCGCGTTTCTTTGGATTCCGGATAGCGCTTGCGCAATTGCGCGGCATAGCTGCCTTCGGCGTTGCGGTCCCCCAGCTTGCGCGCCACGCGCGCGCCTAGCCATAAACCCTCGGACGCGGGATTCGTCACCACTTGCATATAGCGGTCAAGGTAAGTCTTGGCGGCGGTATATTTAGCGCGCTTGAACGACAGATCGGCCAGGTTATAAAGCACCACTGGCTGATCCGGGCGCAAACGCAGGGCTTTCGAAAAATAGTCTTCGGCCGCGGCCTCGTCGCCGCTGCGGCGCGCGCATACACCGGCATTGGCGTAGGATTTGTCCGGCGTCGCATACAAAGGGTTCTTCAGCGCCGCCAGAAAATAACGGATGGATTCCTTTTCACGCTTGCGCTGGCACAGAAACCAGCCGTAATTGTTATTCACGTCGGAATCCTGCGGGGTGAGGCTGAGCGCCTTCTGAAAATTGCTTTCCGCATCCGCGTCCTCGCGTAATTCCATGTACGCCAGCCCCAATACGTTATAGGCCGGGGCATAATTGGAATCGACGCGCAAGGCTTCTTTCAATTCCTGAATCGCCACATCGAGCTGGCCGCGCTCGTAATAGCCCGCGCCTAATTCAGTGTGGACTTGTGCCCGGCGTGAAGCCTCGGCCGGTTTGGCGGGGGCGGTATCCTGCGGCGAACCGGATTGGGTTTGCGTCTGCTGCTGCACGCACCCGGCCAGCAGAACCAGCAGCAAAAGAATTTTCTTCACGGTGAATTCTCCAGTGCAGCGGCGCGGCGCAATTTGCGCTTGCTGCGGTCTTGCACTTTTCCGGCCAGCTGGCCGCATGCCGCGTCTATGTCATCACCGCGCGTCTTGCGCGTGGTGGCCACCAGATCGGCTTGCTGCAGCACCGCGCGGAAACGCGCAATCGCCGGCGGGGACGAGCGTCGGTAACCAGAATCCGGGAACGCATTGAACGGGATCAGATTGAATTTGCACGGCACGTCGTGCACCAGCCGCACCAGTTCGCGCGCCTGCGCCACGCTGTCGTTCACGCCTTCCAGCATCACGTATTCGAAAGTAATGAAATCGCGCGGCGCCACCTCGATATAGCGGCGGCACGCCGCTAACAACTCTTTAAGCGGATATTTCCTGTTGATGGGCACCAGCACATCGCGCAATTTGTCGTTGGGCGCGTGCAAGGATACCGCCAGCGCCACCGGGCACGTCTCTCCCAGGCGGTCCATGGCCGGCACCAGACCCGAGGTGCTGACGGTCACGCGCCGGCGCGACAAGCCGTAAGCATGATCGTCGAGCATGAGATGCAGCGCAGTCACCACGTGGTCGAAATTGGCGAGCGGTTCGCCCATGCCCATGAACACCACGTTGCTGATTACGCGTTCCCCGGCTTGGTGCGGCAGAACCTTGTTCGCCCACCATAGCTGGCCGATGATTTCCGCGGCGGAAAGATTGCGGTTGAAACCCTGGCGGCCGGTGGAGCAGAAAGTGCAGGCCAGCGCGCAACCCGCTTGGCTGGAAATACACAGCGTGCCGCGCCCGGTCTCGGGAATAAACACGGTTTCTATCGCATTGCCATTGCCCACTTCCAGCAACCATTTGCGCGTGCCGTCGGCGGAAACCGTATCCGATTTCACTGGCGGGGGCGCGATGACCGCAGCCTGCACCAGCTTCTCGCGCAGGGATTTGGCGAGATCGCTCATCTTGGAGAAATCGCTTTCGCCGAAATGATGCACCCAGCGCAGCAGTTGCCTGGCGCGAAACGGTTTCTCGCCGATTTCCTGGCAGAAAGCGGCGAGCCGCGGCAAATCGTAATCGAGCAGGTTGGCCGGCATTTAGCGCGAATGTATGTCCAGTGAGGGAAAGAAATAAGCGATTTCCACCGCCGCGTTCTGCGCACTGTCGGAGCCATGCACCGCGTTGGCTTCTATGCTTTGCGCAAAATCAGCGCGAATGGTGCCTGGGTCCGCTTTTCTGGGATCGGTCGCCCCCATGATTTCGCGGTTAAGCACGATGGCGTTATCGCCTTCCAGTACTTGCACCATCACCGGCCCGGAAATCATGAAATCCACCAGATCCCTGAAAAAAGGCCGTGCGCGGTGCACCGCGTAAAATCCCTCGGCTTCGGCGCGCGACAGGTGCAGCATGCGCGCGGCGACGATTTTGAGGCCTCTGTCTTCGAAGCGAGTGTAGATTTTCCCGATGACATTTTTTTTCACGGCGTCCGGTTTGACGATGGACAAGGTGTGTTCAACAGCCATGCAGGCTCTCCAGATTGTTCGGATTTAAAAATAATCTGTAAAAATACCACGATAAGCGCTTCAAATAAAGCCTTGATGCTGAATTTGCAGAGATTTTTCGTGAATCCCGGCGTAAAAAGTAGTCAAAATCGCCCCGCCCCCGCATAATGCTGGCACCGTGAAAAAACCACGCACTCTTCCCC
>JBOIFQ010000168.1:0-1621 GCA_050741655.1 Burkholderiales bacterium
GATTCACTGTGTCATTCGGCAGCGACGGTAAAATTTTTGCTATGTAATTCAATTCTTCCGTCGCACTGCTTCCCGTGAGCACAACGCGCAAGCCCTGTGCCGCCAGCCAGTGCGCCAGTTCGCCCCAGCCTCGCGCATGCCACATTTTGTAATTGAATTTCGGATAAAGATGCAAAACCGCGAAACGCGGATTTGTTGCTGATTGCGGTAGCAGCGCATCAACGCGCGCTGCGGCTGCCTTGCCCCACGACGTGCCCACTTCGTAATGTTTGGAAATATTCAGAAGATCGGCGAGCTTGAGATTCATCAAAACCGTGTGGGTATTGAGATTGTCGAATGCCGCCCACTGCGAAAGCAGTTTGGTTTTCCAGCGCTGCGCGGGCTCGTCAAGCAGCAAGCCGACGCGTTTTTTACCGGCGAGCCAAGCGTAGAGCGTGGGCCGGTCGCCGGGCAGGCAGGAGACGGCGAGATCATAACGGCGCAGTAAACTTGCAACGAGTCTGAAGTGGGTAATGAAATCCGGACGCTCGCCAATGGTGATGACACGATGAAGATCGGAATTAGCGGCGATGATACCTTCGGTCCCCGCGAACACCAGCGCATCAATTTGGGCTTGTGGCCAAGCCAGTTTGAGCGAACGAATCAGCGGCGTCGCCAGCAGCACATCGCCGATGCGGCGGGTGACGACGATCAACACGCGCCGCGGCGCGTTCATAAATACTGCGCTAGCCCCAGTACCGCACGGGTGCGTCCGGAGCGCAGCGCTTCATTCAGGCGTTTTTGATTTTCCTCAAGCCGGCTGCGGTCGTTTTCCGGATGCCACAAATGCAGTACCGGTACGGCGAGGCGCCCGTTTTTGTGTTTGATGCCCGCGCGCAGCAAGCGTATCACCAGATCCGAATCTTCCAAACCCCAGCCGGAATACGATTCATCGAGGCCGTTTATCTTCAGCAAATCAGCGCGCCAGACGGCGAGATTGCAGGTTTTGACGCCTTTCCAGCGCTGGGGAGTAATTTTGCGCCACGGCGCGAAATCGGGAAGAGAAAGCAGGGGCAGAATGCGGTTGATATCGCCGCGCGTTGACGCGCGCAGCCATTGAGCGGCACTGCGGGTATGCAGCGGCAGTTTTTTTTCCAGCGTTTCGCGGGTGAATGCCGCACTCAACAATACTCGATTGCCCGCCACGAAATAACCCGCTTCGGCCAGCGCGCGATGCCGCGCAACAAAATAAGGCATGGGAATACAATCGCCATCGGTGAAAATAATGTAATCCGCCTGCGTTTGCGCCAGCGCGCGGTTGCGAATCGCCGCCGCGCGAAATCCCTTATCCTCCTGCCATACATGCTGAATCGGAAAATCCGGTCGCGTCTGATAGGCGTGCACCACCGCAGCGGTCTCCGCAGTCGAGCCGTCATCCGCGACCAGGAGTTCGAAATCCTTGTCATTCTGCGCCAGATAGCCTTCCAGCACCGCGACCAGTGCGTCGGGACGGTTGTAGGTGGTGGCAATGACGGCGATATGCATTTTAAACCGCCGATGAACGCCGATACACGCAGATTAGAAACCAAGAACAATACGTATGATATGTGGATTTTAAACCGCCGATGAACGCCGATAAACG
>JBOIFQ010000169.1:0-9634 GCA_050741655.1 Burkholderiales bacterium
CATCACCGCCATCCGCCCGATGAAGGACGGCGTGATTGCCGACTTCACCATCACCGAGCAAATGCTCAAGCAATTTATCAAGAAAGTGCACGACTCGCGGCTGTTCAGCCCCAGCCCGCGCATCATCATCTGCGTGCCTTGCGGCTCGACCCAAGTCGAGCGCCGCGCCATCCGCGAATCGGCCATCGGCGCCGGCGCCAGCAAGGTTTACCTGATCGAGGAACCGATGGCGGCGGCTATCGGCGCCGATCTGCCGGTGGCGGAAGCGACCGGCTCGATGGTGGTGGATATCGGCGGCGGCACCACCGAAGTCGGCGTGATTTCGCTGGGCGGCATTGTTTACGCCAACTCGGTGCGCGTCGGCGGTGACAAATTCGACGAAGCCATCATCAATTACATACGCCGCAATTACGGCATGCTGATCGGCGAAACCACCGCCGAAAATATCAAAAAGGAAATCGGCTCGGCCTTTCCCGGCTCGGAAGTGCGCGAAATGGAAGTCAAGGGACGCAATCTCGCCGAAGGCATCCCGCGCAGCTTTACCATTTCCTCCAACGAAATCCTGGAAGCCCTCACTGATCCGCTGAACAGCATCGTCAGCGCGGTGAAATCGGCGCTGGAGCAAACACCGCCCGAACTGGGTGCCGACATCGCGGAAAAAGGCATGGTGCTGACCGGCGGCGGCGCGCTGCTGCGCGACATTGACCGCTTGCTGATGGAAGAAACCGGCCTGCCGGTGATTGTCGCCGACGATCCGCTCACCTGCGTGGTGCGCGGCTCGGGGCGGGCGCTGGAAAAAATGGACAAGCTCGGCAATATTTTTGCCGATGACTGATGGACTTCAGCCGTTCAGCAGGTCAGGGCATCATGATGGGGCTGAAAGCTGATGGACACCCATCCTCCGCCATTTTTTAAACGCGGTCCCAGCCCTTTAACGCGTCTGCTGTTTTTCACGCTGCTGTCCCTGCTGCTGCTCGCCGCCGACGCCCGCTTCAAATATCTGGATGCAGTGCGCGCCGCGCTCTCGGTGCTGATCTACCCGCTGCAAAAACTCGCCACCGCTCCCGGCATCCTGCTTGGGCAAGCCGGCGATTTTTTCGCCACTCAATCCCATTTGACATCCGAAAACACGCGTTTGAACGAGCAAAATCTGGCTAACTCGGCACTATTGCAGCGCTACCAGTCATTGCAGGAAGAAAACCGCCGCCTGCGGCTTCTGCTCGATACCCGCGAGCGTTTTCAGGGTCACGCCACGCTGACGGAAATTCTCTACGCCGGGCGCGATTTGTTTTCGCGCCGTATCGTGGTGGATAAAGGCATGCAGGGCAGCATCCAGCCGGGGCAGGTGGTGGTGGACGACACCGGTGTCATCGGCCAGGTCACGCGCGTCTATCCTTTCGTAAGCGAGGTGACGCTGATTACCGACCAGCAACAGACGGTGCCGGTGGAAGTGACGCGCAACGGCCTGCGCGCGGTGTTGTTCGGCGCCGGCGAAGCCGGTGAGGTGGAATTGCGCTACATGCCGGTCAACGTGGAAATCCAGACCGGGGATGAATTGGTGACATCCGGCATTGACGGGGTGTATCCGCGCGGCCTGCCGGTCGCCACCGTCACCGGGATCGAGCGCAACAGCGCTTATGCGTTCGCGCGCATCAAGTGCACACCCAAAGCCGGCGTGAACCGTTACCATCAGGTGTTGGTACTGACCAGGGAACCGGCGATTCCCGGCAATCCCCTGCAACAGGCGCAAACCCCGGCCAAAAGCAAAAAGAAAAGGTTGAATTGATGTCGCTGCCCGCCGCCAGAGCAAGCGAGCTTCTGCTGCCGGTTAAGCCGGTGTTAATTGTTGCGTCCTTGATTGTAGCGCTGTTTCTCAATCTGCTGCCCTGGCCCGGCGCGGTATTGCTGCTGCGTCCGGATTTTGTCGCGCTCACGCTGCTTTATTGGTGCATCCACCATCCGCGCAAAGTCGGTTTCTGGAGCGCGTGGTTCATGGGTTTGATAATGGATATCGCCGACGGCGCGGTATTGGGCGAACATGCGCTGGCTTACGCGCTGCTCGCCTACCTGGCGATTCTCCTTTACCGGCGCGTGCCGATGTTCGGTTTGCGCCAGCAGATTTGGCATGTGCTGCCGGTGTTGCTGCTGGGCCAGCTCGCCATCTTGTTCGTCAAAACCTATAGCGGTGCGAATTTCATCGGCTGGGGATTTTTCCTGAGCAGCGTCACCGGCGCCTTGTTGTGGCCGGTGATTTCGATTCTGCTGTTGCTGCCGCAACGCCCCAAACCGGATCCTGACGAGATATGAACCGCAGCGTCGAGCTCAAGGACCATCAGCGCGAACTCCATTACTTCAAGCTGCGTCTGGCTCTGTCCGCGGGTGTTGCGCTGTTTTTTTTCCTGCTGCTGTTTAGCCGTTTTTTCTATCTGCAAGTCGTCCAGCATGAGCATTACCACACGCTGGCCGAGAATAACCGCATTTCGGTGGTGCCTATCGTCCCCAACCGCGGGCTGATTCTCGACCGCAACGGCGCGGTGCTGGCGCACAATTATTCCGCTTATACGCTGGAAATTACGCCGTCCTTGGTCGAAAATCTCGAGGCCGTCATCAGCCAGCTCGCCACCCTGGTGGAAATCACGCCCAAGGACCGCAAGCGTTTCAGGAAGCTGCTCGAGGAAAGCAAGAATTTCGAAAGCCTGCCGATCCGCACGCGCCTGAACGATGCCGAGGTGGCGCGCTTCGCGGTCAGCCGCTTCCGTTTCTCTGGCGTGGAAATCAAGGCGCGCTTGTTCCGGCATTATCCGCTGGGCGAAATGACCTCGCATGTCATCGGCTATATCAGCCGCATCAACGACGACGATCTGGAATGGCTGGACGAGCAGGGCACGCTGCCTAACTATCGCGGCTCCGATTATATCGGCAAGACCGGTATCGAACAAAGCTACGAAACCGAACTGCACGGGCAAACCGGATTCGAGCAAGTGGAAATTGACGCCGGCGGGCGCGCCGTGCGCACGCTCGACCGCACGCCGCCGATTTCCGGCAACGATCTGCTGTTGTCGCTGGACGCGCGGCTGCAGGAATTCGCGCACCATGCTTTCGGCAATTACCGCGGCGCGCTGGTGGCCATCGAGCCCGCGACCGGCGGCATACTGGCTTTCGTCAGCAAACCGGGCTTCGATCCCAATCTGTTCGTGGACGGCATTGATCCGCAAAACTGGGATGCGCTCAACGGCTCCCTCGACAAGCCGCTCAACAACCGCGCGCTGCGCGGCCAGTACCCGCCCGGTTCCACCTTCAAACCGTTCATGGCGCTGACGGGGCTGGAACTCAACAAACGCTCGCCGCAATACAGCATTCACGATCCGGGCTATTTCACCCTGCCCGGCAGCAGCCACCATTACCGCGACTGGAAAGCCGGCGGTCACGGTGTGGTGGATTTGCACAAGTCGCTGGTGATTTCCTGCGACACTTATTACTATGGCCTCGCCAACGAGCTCGGCATAGACAATATGCATTCCTTTATCAGCCGCTTCGGGTTTGGCGCCAGGACCGGCATCGACATCGAGGGCGAAGCGGCCGGCATTCTGCCGTCGCAGGAATGGAAGCAAAAGCGCTACAAGGAAAAATGGTTCGCGGGCGACACCATCTCGGTCGGTATCGGCCAGGGCTATAATCTGGTGACACCCTTGCAGCTAGCCAATGCCACCGCGATACTCGCCCACAACGGCAGCGCTTTCCGTCCGCATCTGGTGCGCAATGTACAGGACAGCAAGACCGGGAAACTGCGCGGCATCGCCAGCGAAATGCTGTACCACCTCAACCTCAAGCCTTTCAATCTGGAGCTGGTGAGAAAAGCGTTGATTGATGTCACGGGTCCGGGCGGCACCGCGGCGCGCGCCGGCGCCGGCGCCGCCTATGCCATCGCCGGCAAAACCGGCACCGCGCAGGTGATCGCGCTCAAGCAAAACGAAAAATACGACGAGAGCAAAGTGGCCGAACGGCAGCGCGACCATTCGCTGTTCATCGCCTACGCGCCGGCCGACAAGCCGCAAATCGCGCTGGCGGTGCTGGTGGAAAACGGCGGCCACGGTTCCGCCACCGCGGCGCCGCTGGCGCGTCTGGTGCTGGATTTTTATTTGCTCGGCAAACGTCCGCAAATCGCCCTGCCGGGGCCGGAGGCAAAGGACGCGGCCGATGATTAAACGCCTGTGGATTCTGCTCACCGCGCACGTAGACGGTTTTCTGCTGGGCACGTTGTGCGCACTCATGTTGCTGGGCCTGTTGGTGCTCTATAGCGCCGCCGAGCAAAACCTGAGCCGCGTCAGCAATCAACTCCTCAGCATGCTGGTGGCGCTGGCGCTGATGTGGGCCGTGGCCAAGGTGCCGCCGCATTATCTGATGCGCATGTCCCTGCCCGCTTACGCCGCCGGCATGGCGCTGCTGATTTGCGTCGCGCTGTTCGGCGACGTGGCGAACGGCGCGCGGCGCTGGCTGCATGTGGGCGTGACGCGCATCCAGCCTTCGGAAATCATGAAAATCGCGGTGCCGCTGATGCTGGCCTGGTATTTCGACAAACACGAAACGGCGCTGAAGCTGCAGAACTACGCGGCGGCGATACTGCTGCTGCTGGTGCCGGTGGCGCTGATTGCGCGCCAGCCCGACTTGGGCACCGCGATTCTTATCGCCGCTTCCGGTTTTTACGTGCTGTTCCTCGCCGGTTTGAGCTGGCGCATCATGCTCGGTTTTACATTGCTGGGGTTGTGCAGTCTTCCGGTACTGTGGTCGGTGATGCGCGACTATCAAAAGCAGCGCATTTTGACTTTGCTCGATCCTTCCACCGATCCGCTGGGCGCGGGTTATCACACCATTCAATCCACCATCGCGCTGGGATCGGGCGGTGTCACCGGCAAGGGCTGGCTGAACGGCACGCAATCGCATCTCGAATTCCTGCCCGAGCGCCATACCGATTTTATTTTCGCCGTGTTTGGCGAAGAGTTCGGTCTGTTCGGCAATCTGCTGCTGCTCATCCTGTATGCCCTGATCATCAGCCGGGGGCTGGTGATCGCCGGCAGCGCCTCGACTTTTTTCACGCGGCTGATGGCGGGCGCCATCACGCTCACTTTCTTTACCTACGCCTTTGTCAACATGGGTATGGTGAGCGGCGTGCTGCCGGTGGTCGGCGTACCGTTGCCGCTGGTCAGTTACGGCGGCACATCGCTGGTGACCATCTGCCTGGGCTTCGGAATTTTGATGAGCATCGAGACGCACAAGAAACTGGTTAAATCATGAGAGGCGGAAGAAAAAAGTGAAGCAAAAACGAAATAGCGCCCGCTCCGGCATCTGCTCAACTTTCTTTTGCCTGATTGTTTTCTCTCTGCTCCTTTGCGCTTGCAGCAGCACTCCTAAACGCCCTGCCGAACCTAAAAGCGGCGGCTATTACCTCGACGACGGCCCCGGCGCCAATCCGCCCGCCAATCTGGATGCGCTGCCCGATGCCGTGCCGCGCGCCGAACCGCTCAACAAATACTCCAACCGTCCTTACACCGTGCTCGGCAAGACTTATGTGCCCGAGACCCGCATCGGCGCTTATAAAGCGCGCGGTCTGGCGTCATGGTACGGCCGAAAATTCCACGGACAGAAAACTTCGTCGGGCGAGCTTTACGATATGTATGCCATGAGCGCGGCACACCCGACGCTGCCGATACCGAGCTATGCGCGTGTCACCAGTTTGAAGAACAATAAATCGGTCATCGTGCGCATCAACGACCGCGGGCCATTTTACGCCGGCAGAATTATTGATCTCTCGTATGCCGCCGCTTACAAACTCGGCATCGCCACACATGGCAGCGGCCCTGTGGAAGTGGAAAGCGTGTTTGCGGGCAGTGAAACACAAGTGGCGCAAGCGCCTAAAGCAGCGGAACCCGTCGCTCCTGCACCGGTTGCGGCTCAAGTAGTGCCGGCGGCGGCGGAGACCAGCGGCATTTATCTGCAGTTGGGCGCCTTCGGTGCGTACGACAACGCCGAGCAGTTTCTCAACCATCTGCGCGCGCAGCTTGCCGATTTGAGCGAGGCGCTTTCCATATTCAGCCGCGATGGCCTGTTCCGCGTGCATGCGGGGCCTTACGCCAGCCGCAACGATGCGCAACAAGCGGCGGATAAAATCGGCACGACGCTGGGTTTCAAACCTTTACTGCTGGTGCGCTGAATGGCTGGCGTGCGCCAGATGATGTCCAGGCACGGCATTCACGAGAAAAGCCACGCAAAAAATTACCGCCAGCATCAGGATTTCTTGTATCAGCACTTTGCGCACGAATTGTTGTGACGGGTCGCCGTTCCCCGTTCCCTCCTTCATCGCCCAATCCCGCAATAAAGGAATGCTGCGATAGCGATTCGATGCGCCCATCACGACCAGCATGAGCACCAGCAACAATTTGACCAGCAGTATGCGGCCATAAGCCGTTTCCCAAAACGCCGCCAGAGCGCCAAGTTCGATCCAGGTATTGCAAATGCCGGTAACAAGAACCGCCGCCAGGGCGATGCTGGCGAGAGAGGAGAATCTGCGGACTATTTCGACCATAAAGCGGCGCCCCGCGCCGGCGGATTCGGCTAAAGCCTGAAATGCGGCAAGAGTGAAAACCAAAAGCCCGCCGGCCCAGACCGAGCCGGCCAATAAATGCACCCAGTCCGAAAGTTCGGGGAGCGTAAAATCCCCCCCGTCCGCGGCGTGACCCGACAGGCTTCTGGATAGCGCGATCAGCGCACATGCACCCCACATCGAAACTGCGAGCGCGCGCGAGTTCAGGCCGCGCCCATTCCACCAGCCAAACCATAACAGCGCCAGTGCCAGCGGGCGCAGCCACCATGTTTTCCCAAAATGGGTTTCCTGCAACACCACGGGCAGAACCGAAGCAAGCTCCGAAAACGGCTGGCCGCTCATGTCAAGGGCGCGCCAGAGCAGAATTCCGATACTGCTGGCAGTGAGCGCCGCGATGCACGCCCCGAGTAATTTCCATATCGAAGCCGATAAATCGGTGGTGGAGCAATTCGTGTTTCTGCCCGCCGCAGGCAAAACCCAGATACAACAAGTCAGAAGACCAATGCAGGCCATCAGCGCCATTAAATCAGCAGCGGTCAAAACGATGTTAAAGATGCCGGTTTCGTGCATGAATGGAAACGTGTTATTTATTTTTGATGGTGAAAACGTAATCGCCTTGCGTACGATGCCCGTCGCGCGCCACCACGTTCCAAACCACGCGATAGGTACCCGCAGGCAGCGGCGCGACGCGCGCCTCCAGCAGACGCGGGTTATCGGCATTGACCTGGCTTTTTTCCATATTGACCAGCTGCCCCCGCTCGTTCAGTACGCGCAAAGTGCTGAATGCGGGTTCGATGGCGCCGTCAAACCAGATACGCACCTGGGTGGGCGAAATTTCCGTTGCCACTCCCACCAGGGGTTCGGCGCGCTCGGGAAAAGAGTGCGCCCGCAGCGGCGATGCCGCGGCGAGCGCAATCACACACAACACAATAACGGGCTTGATTCTAAACATTCTCAGCGGAAAATCGGCCGCCCTAAACTGTTTGGAAACAGATCGTCTATGAAGAAATGCATCTGAAACAGCACACCGACATCGTTTCCCGTCCGCTGATTAACGGGAATCTGAGCTTCGAGTCCGAGCTGAAGGTACTTGCCGAACCAGATGAAACCCGGATTCACCGTGCCGGTAGTCTGTCCGTTGCAACCCGCATTGAGGCAAGTCTTGAGCGCCAGTTCGAGCACCGGAATCAGCCGGTCAAATGGTTCCTTCAAACCCACATCCTTCACGAACGATTGCAGATACTGCAGATTGTATTGGAAAGTGAGCCCCCAGTTCAGGTTCACCGGATTGCGCTCGCTGTCCTGAACCAGATTGCCGGTTGCAGGATCTTCATTGAACACCACGTTGCTGTTGCGCGTGGGAAAGCCCACACCGATGGCGCCGGTGATAGCAAACGGCCGCAGAAATCTTGCCGATTCGGGTATATCGCCGAACCCCTTGCCAAAAAAGAATGTTGGGGTAAGCGTGGAAAAACCTTCGGCCACGCTGCGGCTGCCGCTGCGGCCGAGTTCGGCATCGAGCCCGGCGGACAGAATGGTTTCATGAACTTCGCTGGTGAAAAACTGATACTTGATGCCTGTCTCCAGATTGGCAAAACCGTTTTTGCTGCCGCCTTCGTTCGGCTTCAGATGTTGATAACTCTCGCGCAGCTCGATACCGAAGTTGGGTGTAACGCGTTTTGCGTAAGCCAGCGAAAATTCATTCGTGACCTGATCGGGTTCCCGGATGTGATTGGTCAAAAAGGTAAGCTCGTCGGAAATAAATGGATCGTCCACCGCCAGCGTGGCGGGAAAGAAGCGCTTGCCGGCGAAACCGTGAGCCCAGGTTTCGTTTACCGCCAGCAATAAAAAAACAAATAAAGACAATAAATTACATAATGTACGCATTTCCTTTCTCCCATAGCGAGCAGATGACATACGCATACGCGCCAAAATCGGCGTACTACGCAAGCGGGTGAATATTTTCGGGCGCGATGCCCGCGTTATCAGAGAAAGAAGACGGGAGGTGCCCGGGAATGTTGCGGAAAGTAAACCGGTGCTGGTGTGGCGCTGCGTTCAACCGCGCACTGCGGAATTTCAGTTGCCCGTGCATGCAGCAAATGCGGCGCAGCCAGAGTGAGCGCCTGCACCGAAGCCATATCCAAGCAGAACGCGCAATAGACCGCGCTCGACTTGGAACCGGCGTGGCCTGAATGCTGGTGCTGGCTATGCTCGGCGGAATGAACGCTGAGGATATTGGCGAGAATTTCCGCGTCGCCGTAGAAGCGCAGCGCCGCCAGCGCCGGCGAGATCGCGGCAAACAACACCGCGAACAGCGCGATGCGGGCGGCACAACGGCGTAATGGAGAAATCATGCGCAGCTATTTGTTGCGGATCAGAGTAGCCACTTTGTGTACCCCCATGACGCGGCACAGCGCGAGTATCATTTCGTTGGCGCCGGAGACCATGACGTGCTTGCTGTTCTGCTGCAAGCCGGAGAGGATGTTGAGAAACATACCGCAACTCACGAAATCCATTCTGCGCACATCCGACATGTCTATGTTCACGTCCTGCCGCTGCGCCGCATAGGCGTTGATGCCCTGCAGTTGCGCATCCGTGGAACCCACCACTTCGCCATGCAGAGCGTAGCTCTGGGTTCCCTCGGCGGGTTCTTCCACAGCCAGGGTCTGGGTTTTCGGCAGCGCTTCCCACGCCGGCGGCGAGACTTCGAATTTCACCGCGTATTGCAGCGCCAGTTCCTCGAATTCGGCTTCCATGCCTTTCACCTGAAATAATTCCAGCAGCAGCAGGAACAGCATTTTCTGCTCACGTTCCGGCCCCGTGCCCGCCGCCGCATGCACCAGCTTGACCAGGTGACCCAGGCCGGTGACAGCCATGGCGTGCCCGCTTTTTCGGATTTGGCGCAAAGCCTGCAGCAACAACACATCACCCGTGTGATCGATGCTTTCGATTTTGTTGAAATCCAGGCGCAACTGCCCGGTGGCGCTGGCAATTTTCGTCATCTCATCGAACTGCGGCTTGGATGCTGCGCTTAAC
>JBOIFQ010000170.1:0-1964 GCA_050741655.1 Burkholderiales bacterium
GACCCAGACATGGCTCACTTGCTCGCGTCCGGCCGCATACACCAGATGCGAGACCGGATCGAAGCAGGGCGACAATTCCAGGCTGGAAAAATCAACCGCGGTGATGTCGGCGGCCTTGCCCACCGTGAGCGAGCCGGTTTTGCCGTCCAGCCCCAGCGCTTTGGCGCCATTCAGCGTCGCCATTCGCAGCGCCTGATGCGCGGGCAGCGCATCGGCGCGCCCGCTCACCGCCTTGGCGAGCAGCGCGGTGAGCCGCATTTCCTCGAACATATCGAGGCGGTTGTTGCTCGCCGCGCCATCGGTGCCGATGCCGACATTGATACCTTGCTCCAGCAGCGCCGCCACCGGCGCGAAACCGCTGGCGAGTTTCAGATTCGATGAAGGGCAGTGCGCCACGCTGCATGATTGGCTGGCCAGCAGCGCGATTTCCTGTTCGGTCAGATGCACCGCATGCACCGCGATAAAATTAGGCCCGAGCAAGCCCAATCCGTGCAGCCGTGCCAACGGCCGCGCATTGTGCTGCTTCAGGCTTTGCCGGATTTCATCCTCGGTTTCATGCACATGAATATGAATCGGCAAATCGGTCTGCTGCGCGTAAGTGAGCAATTTCCCGAACGTCTTGTCGCTCACCGTGTAGGGCGCATGCGGCGCCATGCAAAAAGTAAGCAGCGGATGGCGCTTGAATTCGTCGCGCGTCGCCAGGCCTTTGTTGAGATAATCATCCGGGTCGCCGGCGTAGTTGCTGGGAAATTCGATCACGATAATGCCGATGGCGGCGCGCAGACCCGCTTCATCCAGGGCTTGCGCCGCCGCTTCCGGGAAAAAATACATGTCATTGCAGCAGGTGATGCCGCCGCGCCGCATTTCGGCGCAGGCCAGCAGCGTGCCGTCGTGAACGTAGGCATGCGAGACATGTTTGCTTTCCGCCGGCCAGATATGCCGGTTCAGCCATTCCATCAGCGGCAGATCATCGGCCAGCCCGCGCATCAGCGTCATTGCCGCATGCGTGTGCAGATTGACCAAACCCGGAATCAAGACGTGATTTTCCAGCTTGAGGTGTTGTTTTGCGCGGAATTGCGCATGCGCTTGCGTGCTGGGCAGAATAGCCTGGATGATTCCATCCGCGATGGCGAGCGAGTGCCGTTGCAGGACGGCGCTCGGCTCGACCGGAATAATCCAGCCGGCGTCAATCAGGGTGTCAGCATGTTGCGGCATGTGGTGTCCAAAAAAAAGCCCTGCGGAAGCAGAGCTTCGAACAGGGCTTATATTGTAACTGTGTTTGGGTCTTTTTACTTGGTACCGGCCACTTCAATATCCACTCGGCGGTCGGGTTGCAAGCAGGCTATGAGATCCTTGCGCTTGAGGTTCTTGCACTGCGCCTTGGTGGTCACCGGTTGCGTAGAGCCTTTGCCCGCGCTGTAAATCTTGTTGGGCGGAATGCCTTGATCCATCAGGAAAGCCTTGACCGCGGCGGCGCGTTTTTCTGAAAGCTTCTGATTGTATTGCGGCGCGCCCAGGCGGTCGGCATGACCGATCACCGTGATGACTTCGTAATTGGTGTTTTGCAGGTTGCTGGCGAAATCGCCCAGGATATTTTTACCGCGTTCACGCAAATCGGCTTTGTTGAAATCAAACAACGCATCCGCCTCGAACGAAAATTTTTGCGGCGCGGCTTTCACCGGTGCCGGTTTGGGAGCGGGCGCCGGTTTGGGTTCGGGTTTCGGTTCCGCCTTGGGAGTGGGCGCCGGCGCTGCCGCAACCGGTACAGGTTTGGCAGGGGTCAGGCAGGAATCACCCGGATTGGCCCACACCGGTTTCCACCACAGGCCAGCCAGCCAGCATAAGTCGTAGCCGTCTTCGTAATCGGCGTAATCCTTGTCATAAGCCAGAGCGTTGCCGCTGAGCAGGGCGGCGGCGAGCATAAACAAGATTTTTATTGAGCGCATTTTGCTTTCTCCTTTCAC
>JBOIFQ010000171.1:0-4998 GCA_050741655.1 Burkholderiales bacterium
TCAACGCGCTGTCGCTGTTCGGGCTGGTGCTGTCCATCGGCATCGTGGTGGATGATGCCATCGTGGTGGTGGAAAACGTCGAACGCAACATCGAGCTCGGCCTGTCTCCGCTGGATGCCACATATAAAGCCATGCAGGAGGTCAGCGGGCCCATCATCGCCATCGCGCTGGTGCTGTGCGCGGTGTTCATTCCCATCGCTTTCGTGAGCGGTCTCACCGGGCAATTCTATCGCCAGTTCGCGCTCACCATCGCCATCTCGACGGTGATCTCGGCGTTCAATTCCCTGACGCTGTCCCCGGCGCTGGCGGCCTTGCTGCTGCAGAGCCACGCTACGCCGAAAGACTGGCTGACCCGGATCATCGACAAGCTATTCGGCTGGCTGTTCCGGCCGTTCAACTGGTTTTTCAAGAACCGGTCGGATAGCTACTCCAGAGGCTTGGGCACTATCCTCGGCCACAAGAGCATCGCCATGCTTGTCTATCTGGCGCTGATCGCGGCCACCGCTTTTTTCTTCAAGCTGGTGCCGGGCGGCTACGTGCCGGCGCAGGACAAGGCTTATCTCATCGGCATCGCGCAATTGCCCGACGCGGCTTCTCTCGACCGTACCGAGAGTGTCATCCGCCGCATGTCGGCCATCGCGATAGAGCAGCCGGGCGTGCAAAATTCGGTGGCGTTTCCGGGGCTTTCCATCAGCGGTTTCTCCAATGCGCCCAACGCGGGCATCGTTTTTCTGCCTTTGAAGGACTTCGCGGAACGCCAAGGACCCGGGCTCTCGGCGCAGGCCATCGCCGGCGCGTTGAACCAGAAGCTCTCCGGCATTCAGGACGGCTTCGTGTTTGTGCTGCCGCCACCGCCGATACTCGGCCTGGGCACCAGCGGCGGCTTCAAGATGATGATCGAGGATCGCGGTGATTTTGGCATCGAGGAATTGTATCGGGCGACGCAAAACCTGCTCAACAAGGCGCGCATGTCGGGAGTCATCAATCCCTATCAGACCTACACCAGCCTGCAGATCAACGTGCCGCAGCTGTATGCGGATGTGGACCGCGTCAAGGCCAAGCAGAAAGGCGTGGCGATCAGCGACATTTTCGAGACCATGCAGATTTACCTCGGCTCGCTGTTCGTCAACGACTTCAACCGTTTCGGCCGCACTTATCAGGTGATCGTCCAGGCCGATGCGCCGTTCCGCCAGCATCCGAAGGATATCGCGCAATTCAAGACGCGCAACAGCGCTGGCGAAATGGTGCCGCTGGATTCGCTGATGAAGGTGACACCAAGCTACGGTCCGGACCGCGCCATTCGCTACAACGCCTATCTCGCGGCCGATGTGAACGGTGCGCCGGCGCCCGGCTTCAGCTCGGGGCAGGCACAGGAAACCATGGAAAAACTGGCGCGTGAAAATCTGCCCAACGGGATGGTATTCGACTGGACGGATCTCACTTATCAGCAAATCCTCGCCGGCGACACCACGCTCTACGTGTTCCCGCTGTGCGTGCTGCTGGCTTTCCTGGTGCTGACCGCGTTGTATGAAAGCTGGACCCTGCCGATGGCGGTGGTGATGATCGTGCCCATGGGTCTGTTGTCGGCCATTTTCGGCGTGTGGCTGTTCGGCCATATCGGCAAAGGCGGCGACAACAACATCTTCACCCAGATCGGTTTCATCGTGCTGGTGGGGCTGGCATGCAAGAACGCCATCCTGATTGTCGAATTCGCGCGCGAAATGGAAAAACACGGCATGGGCGTGGTGGCAGCGGCCAAGGAAGCGGCCCGCGTGCGTTTGCGGCCGATTCTGATGACCTCCATCGCTTTTATCGCTGGCGTGCTGCCGCTGGTATTTTCATTCGGCGCCGGTGCGGAAATGCGCGAGGCCATGGGCATCGCCGTGTTCACCGGCATGATAGGCGTGACGCTGTTCGGTCTCAATCTCACGCCGGTATTCTACGTGCTGCTGCGCAGCCGGGTAGTAAAGAAAGGCGCGCCGGCCGGCGCCGTGGCGCTCGATGCGCCGCGCCGGCAAGCGGGGAAAGACGGCCATGAATAAGTTGCTGCCCGCCTTGTTGAGTCTGCTGCTGAACGCTTGCGCCGCCGGACCCGATTACGTCCGTCCCGATGTGCCGGTGGACCAGGATTTCGCCAACTCCACTCTGGCCGGTTTTTCACCGCAGGCCGTCGAGCAGGAATTCTGGAAAAGTTTTAACGACGATATGCTGAATACGCTGGTCGCCGAAGCCGGCCAGGCCAACCACGACCTGCGTATCGCCCAGGCCAATCTGCGCGAAGCGCGGGCGCTGCGCCGCCAGGTGGGTTTCGATCGGTTTCCCACCGTCACCGCGAACGCGGGCTATGCGAAATCCAAACAAAGCCTGAATCAGTTCGGCGGTTTTACCGGTATCAATCTTGAGAGAGACACTTACACCGCCGGTTTCGATGCCATCTGGGAACTGGATATCTTCGGCCGCGTGCGCCGCGGTGTTGAGGCGGCCAGCGCCGAAGTGGCTGCCGGCGAAGCCAGTCTCAACGATGTGCAGGTCAGCGTCGCGGCCGAAGTGGCGCGCGAATATTTCGAACTGCGCGGCTTGCAAAAACAGCTAGAGGTGGCGCAACAAAACCGCGACAATCAGCGCGAGACTTATGAGCTGACCTTGGCGCGGCTCGAGGCTGGGCGCGGCACCGAGCTCGACCGGGCGCGCGCCAAAGCTCAACTGGACGCCACCACATCCACGATTCCCGAATTTGAAGCGTCAGTGGCACGCGCTATTTATCGCCTGGGCGTGCTGACCGGCCGGAAGCCCACCGCGCTGGCGGACCGGCTGGCCGCGGTGCAGCCGTTGCCCGAACTTCCGGCATTGACGCAGGTGGAAACGCCCGCTGCATTATTGCGCCGCCGTCCGGATATTCGCATTGCGGAGCGCAGCCTGGCGGCGCAAACGGCGCGCATCGGCGTGGCCACGGCCGATCTTTTCCCGCGCGTGACCATCGGCGGCGACGTGGGTTTCAACGTCGGTAAGCTGAGCGCCGTGGACAGCATCAGCAGCCTGACCTATAGCTATGGTCCAAGCATCACCTGGGCGTTTCTCAATCTGGGCCGCGTGCGCGCCGCTATCCACGCCAGCGAGGCGCGCGCCGAAGCGGCGCTGGCGTTCTACGAACAGACGGTATTGCGCGCGCTGGAAGAAACCGAAAGCACGCTCATCACTTTCAACCGGGCGCAGGCGCGCAAGGCGGCACTGAACAGCGCGGCGCAGGAAAGCGCGATCGCTTTTCGTCTCGCGCGCGCGCGTTTCGATGCCGGCGCCGCCGATTTTCTCACCGTGCTGGATGCGCAGCGCCGGTTGCTCGAAGACCAGGATCGGCTCGCGCAAGGGGAGACCGCCGCGGCATCTTCGCTGGTCGCCGTTTACAAAGCGTTGGGCGGCGGCTGGAAGTCGCTGGAAAATTAATCTGTCTGAAACTAGAACGGCAACTGCGTGCCGGGCCTGGCGGCGAGGAACACGCGGCGGAAATCTTCCTGGATACGCTTCAGAACTTTCGGGTTGTCGGCTTCAAAACGGAAAATAATCATCGGCGTGGTGTTGGATGATCGGGCGAGGCCGAAGCCATCCGCGTATTCCACGCGCAGGCCGTCCAGCGTAATCACTTCGTCGGCATCCTTGAAGCGCGCGGTCTTCTGCAGTTTCTCGATCAGCGCGTAATTTTCTCCTTCTTGCAGCTTCAATTGCAGTTCCGGCGTGTTGACCGAATCAGGCAGGCCGTTGAGAGTGGCATTGATGTCGGGCTGCCGGCTCAGATATTCCAGCAGCCGCGCGCCGGCATAAAGCCCGTCATCGAAACCATACCAGCGTTCCTTGAAGAAAATATGTCCGCTCATCTCGCCGGCCAGCAGCGCGCCGGTTTCCTTCATTTTGGATTTGATGAGCGAGTGCCCGGTTTTCCACAATACGGGTTTGCCGCCGCGCTCGCGTATCCATGAAAACAAGTTGCGCGTGCATTTCACGTCGAAAATGATTTCCGCGCCCGGGTTGCGCGCGAGCAGGTCGGCGGCGAACAGCATCAATTGCCGGTCGGGATAGATTATTTTCCCGTCCTTGGTGACCACGCCCAGCCGATCGCCGTCGCCATCGAACGCCAGGCCGATTTCGGCATCGGTGGTTTTCAGCGCCTGAATGAGGTCTTTAAGATTCTCCGGCTGCGAGGGATCGGGATGATGATTAGGGAAGGTGCCGTCCACTTCGCAGAACAATTCCCGCACATGGCAGTCCAGTTGGCGGTACAGCCGTGGCGCGAACGCGCCGGGCGCGCCGTTGCCGCAGTCCACCACGATTTTCAGCGGGCGCGCGAGCTTGATGCCGCCGCTGATGCGCGCGATATAATCCTCGGTAACGTTTTTTTCGGTGTAGTTCCCCGCGCCTTGCGCCAGCTGGTTTTTTTCAATGCGTCTCCTGAGCTTCTGGATGGCTGCACCGGAAAGCGTCTCATTGGCGATGACGATTTTGAGGCCGTTGTAATCCGGCGGGTTATGCGAGCCGGTAATCATCACGCCGCAATGAGTTTGCAGATGATAAGTGGCGAAATAAAGCATAGGGGTGGCGCACAGGCCGATGTCGATCACATCCAGGCCGCTGTTCTGGATGCCGCGCGCCAAGGCGGCGGAGAAATCCGGGCCGGAAAGCCGTCCATCGCGCCCGATGGCGATGGTTTTTTGTTTTTTCGCGCGCGCCTGCGAGCCGATGGCGTGGCCGATGGCTTCGACGATTTCCGGCGTCAGCGTTTTGCCGACAATGCCGCGAATGTCGTAAGCCTTGAAAATTTCTTTTGGAATATCTTTCATTTAAAAAGTATTTGCCACGGAGACCACAGAGCGCACAGAGGTCTTGCCTGTCAAGGTTATAGCGCAGAATTTTTGCATTCTCCGTGTTCTCTATGGCTAAAGGGTTTATGTATTTTAAGAATTAAGTAAAAAAACCTTTTTAAAACATTTGCCACGGAGACCACAGAGC
>JBOIFQ010000172.1:0-11389 GCA_050741655.1 Burkholderiales bacterium
GCGTAGTGTTCGTTGACAAGAAAAAGCAGGCTATTAATCTTGAAACCTACAGGAAACAATTGGCTGAAATCGAGCAATCCTTCGGCGCTTTGCTCAAACAACTGCCAAATAAATCGGAAATGGACGCCTTGCTTACCGATATCAATCAGGCGGGCTTGGGGCGCGGCCTGCAGTTTGAATTGTTCAAGCCCGCCGCCAGCGAAACCGTAGCCGATTTTTATGCCACATTGCCAATTAGCATAAAGATAACCGGCAATTATCACGAGCTGGGCGCTTTCGCCAGCGATATTGCCAAACTGCCGCGCATCGTGACGCTGAACGATATCGCTATAAATCCCGCCGGAGGGGTTCTGAGCATGGATGCAGTGGCTAAAACATACCGCTACCTCGACGAGGAAGAGATCGCCAAACAGAAACAAACCAGCAAGGGCAAGAAAAAATGAAGCGATGGGCTTTAACCTTGATACTGAGTTTGGCGCTGACCGGTTGCGGCAGCGAAGAATTCTCTGACATCAAGGATTTTATCAAAGAATCGGAAAAAGGACTCAAGGGCCGGGTCGAACCGCTGCCTGAAGTAAAACCGTATGAGCCTTTCACGTACAATGCATTCGATCTGCCCGACCCTTTCAAGCCAAGAAAAATTCAGGCCGCCCAAGGGGCGGGCGGGGGAGGTAAACTGCAGCCGGATTTAAACCGCCGCAAAGAAGCGCTGGAGGCTTTCCCTCTGGAAAATCTTAAAATGGTTGGAACATTGCAGCAAAAAAATGTGATGCATGCATTGATTAAAACACCTGACAATAATCTATATCGAATCAAGACCGGCAATTACGCCGGGCAGAATTTTGGTCTGGTGACGGGCGTAACGGAAGCCACGGTAAACCTCAAGGAACTGATTCAGGACAGCGCGGGCGACTGGACAGAGAGGGAAAGCACTCTGCAACTGCTGGATGAACAGGAGCGGAAAAAATGATGACATCAAAATTATTCAATCGGGTATTGTGCCTTCTCGCTGGCGCATTGTGGACATGCCTGGTTTGTGCCGCCGAGCCCGCCGCCTCAAACGAGGACAGCGCGCAAAACAGCATTGAGGCTATTAATGTCACGGCGCTGCAAGGCGGCAAGCTGGCGGTGAAAATCAGCTTCAAGCAAGCGTTAGACAACGTGCCAGCCGGCTTCACCGTGAACAACCCGCCGCGTATCGCTTTTGATTTTCCCAACACCAAAAATGCTTTGGGCAAAAACAGCCAGGAAGTGGGCGAATCAGGTCTGCGCAGTATCAATATTGTGCAAGCGAGTGGCCGCACCCGATTGGTCATGAATCTGACCAAATCCCTGGGCTATGACAGCAAAATTGACGGCAACAACCTGGTGGTTACCTTGCAAGGGTTGGAAACGGGCAGCGCGGCCTCGAGTTCCCTTGCGTCTCGGTTCGCGGAGTCTGCGCCTTCCGCGCAAAAACACAGTGTCCAGGATATTGATTTCCGCCGCGGTCCGAACGGAGAAGGCCGGGTGATTATAGATCTATCCGACACCACTACCGGGATCGATCTGCGCCAACAAGGCAAGGCTATTATTATCGACTTGATTAAGACTTCCCTGCCGCAAAATCTGGAGCGCCGTCTTGATGTGGTTGATTTTGCCACTCCGGTGCAAATGGTTGATACCTTCGCCGATGGAGACAATGTG
This sequence comes from Burkholderiales bacterium, assembly GCA_050741655.1. Classification (GTDB taxonomy): domain Bacteria; phylum Pseudomonadota; class Gammaproteobacteria; order Burkholderiales; family JAHFRG01; genus JAHFRG01. The sequence continues at coordinate 1,687 of JBOIFQ010000172.1, forward strand.
CGCATTGTGGTTCAACCAAAAGGGCTGTGGGAACAATCCGCTTATCAAGCCGATAATCGATTTACTCTCGAGGTAAAAGCGGTTGTCGAAGACCCCAACAAGCTGGTGCAAGGGGGCAAGCCGGGTTATAGCGGAGACAAGCTGTCGCTCAACTTTCAGAACGTCGAAGTGCGCGCGGTTCTGCAAGTCATAGCGGATTTTACCGGGTTTAACATCATTACCAGCGACACCGTGACCGGCAATCTGACGCTGCGTCTCAAAGACGTGCCTTGGGACCAGGCGCTCGATATCATTCTGCAAAGCAAGGGCCTGGATTTGCGCAAGAACGGCAATGTGGTGCTGATCGCGCCGCGCGATGAGCTGGCCGCGAAGGAAAAACTTTATCTTGAGTCGCGGCAACAAATCACCGAACTGGAGCCGACTCGCACCGAGAGCTTTCAGCTCAATTACCAAAAAGCGGACGCCGTGCAAAAGCTGCTGACCGACGCCAACCAGAGAATTCTTTCCAAGCGTGGCAGCGCCGTGTTGGATCCGCGCACCAATATGCTTTTCGTGCAAGACACGCCTTCCAAGCTTGATGAAGTGCGCAGCCTGATCAAGAAAATAGATATACCGGTGCGCCAGGTTATTATTGAAGCGCGCATCGTGCAGGCGAATGATACCTTCAGCAAGAATCTGGGCGCCAGACTGGGCTACACCCAGGCGGGCTCGACCAGACTTTTTGGCTCAGTACGAGAAAATATTGGTGGCGGCCTCCCCACCACCGCACAGACGACACTCACTCCGCCTGTTACGGCAACTAATTTAACCGATGGTTTAAACGTTAGTTTGCCCGCAACTGGCTTGGGGGGTGCCAACCCTGGGTTGTTTTCCCTGATTTTATTCAACAGCGCTTTTAACAAATTCCTCAGCCTCGAACTCTCGGCATTGGAAGCCGACGGCAGGGGAAAAATCATTTCCAGTCCTAAAGTCGTGACTGCAGACCAGGTTGAGGCAACCATAGAACAGGGCACTGATATCCCCTTCCAGGCGGCCACCAGCAGCGGCGCCACCAGTGTCACTTTCAAGAAAGCCACGCTAAGCCTCAAGGTCAAACCGCAGATTACGCCCGATGACAACGTGATCATGAACCTCCAAGTGAACAACGACTCTCGAGGCGCCGATACCCTCACTTCTGGCCCGGCCATCAACACTCAGCGAGTCGAAACCCAGGCCTTGGTTGAAAACGGCGGCACGGTGGTAATCGGGGGAATTTATACACAAGACCAGCAAACCACTGTCAACAAGATCCCGTTGCTCGGGGATATTCCGTATTTGGGCGTGCTGTTCAGAAATACCAGCACTCGGGACAACAGAAACGAGTTACTGATATTCATCACGCCAAAAATACTCAAAGACACACTTACGGCGCGCTAGGTTTTGTTTTTCCGCAAACGGGCTGGCTAGAACCAGCCCGTTTTTGTTTGCTGGCTTGGCGCGCTTGCCTTTAAGAATTCCGCTAAAATCCCGCTCATGAACAGCGGGGGTCCTGATAATTCCAATAGCCGCGCGCCCGGCACCATCTCCGGCAATATTTTCCTGGTCGGGCTGATGGGGGCGGGGAAAACCACCGTGGGCAAGCTGCTCGCCAGGCGATTCGACAAGAATTTCCAGGATTCCGACCACGAGATCGAGCACCGCACCGGCGTCAAGATCCCGGTAATATTCGAAATCGAGGGCGAAGCGGGATTTCGCAGGCGTGAGCATGCACTGCTGCAAGAGCTGGCCGTCCAATCTAATATCGTTCTGGCTACCGGTGGCGGCATCGTGTTGGATCCGGCGAACCGCCAAACTCTCAGGAATAATGGCACGGTTATTTATTTGCGTGCGGCTCCAAGCGAACTGTGGCAGCGTACGCGCCATGACAAAAACCGTCCGTTATTGCAGACCGCCGATCCCTTGACCAAACTCAAGGAGTTATTCACGGAACGCGATCCGCTTTACCGTGAAGTGGCCCATCTGGTGGTGGACACCAGCAGGCAAAGCGTGCGAACCTTGGCTAAACAACTGGAAGACCGGCTGCTACGGATTTGATGTTTGAACCCGAACCAAAATGGAAACCCTGAACGTAGCTTTGGCGGAACGCAGCTACCCGATTCACATCGGCGAGCATCTTTTGGCGCACGCTGAACTTTTGCTGCCCGCTTTGGCGCAGAAAAAAACCGCGGTGGTCACCAACACCACGGTGGCGAAGCTCTATCTGGACCCGCTGAGCGCGGCGCTGGTCGAGCAGGGCGTGGAAGTGATCGATATTGTTTTGCCTGACGGCGAGCAGCACAAAAATTCCGAAACGCTCAATCGAGTCTTCAGCGCTCTGCTGGAAAACCGCTGTGAGCGCAAGACCACGATTATCGCGCTGGGCGGCGGCGTGATTGGCGATTTGGCCGGCTTTGCCGCGGCGACTTACCAGCGCGGCGTGCCCTACATCCAGATTCCGACCACGCTGCTGGCGCAGGTGGATTCCTCGATCGGCGGCAAAACCGCCATCAATCACCCGCTCGGCAAGAACATGATAGGCGCGTTTCATCAGCCCAAGCTGGTTTTGGCCGACACCGCGACTCTACACACCCTGCCAGAGCGCGAACTCTCGGCCGGGCTGGCTGAAGTCATCAAATATGGATTGATCCGCGATCCTGGATTTTTCAACTGGCTTGAAAGCAACATGGAAAAACTCATGGCGCGTGATGCGCAGGCGCTCGCTTACGCTATCCGCCGCTCCTGCGAAAATAAGGCTCAGGTGGTGGCCGCCGACGAGCGCGAAAACGGAATCCGTGCACTGCTCAATCTCGGCCATACTTTTGGCCATGCGATCGAAGCCGGTTTGGGCTATGGCAAATGGCTGCACGGCGAAGCCGTGGCGGCAGGCACCGTACTTTCCCTCCGCCTGTCGCTGCATCTGGGGTTGATCGGCGAGCCCGAAATCGAACGCATTGTCCAGCTCTACCGCCGCGCCAGGCTGCCGGTTGCCGCCCCAGATCTCGGCGCCGCGCGCTACCGGGAATTGATGCAAGTGGATAAAAAAGTCGAGGGCGGGAAAATCCGCTTTATTCTGCTCAAAAAAATCGGCGAGGCTTTTATCAGCGCTGAAGTGCCGCAAAACGCGCTTGCCGCGGTGCTGAACAATATTGCCGTTCATGCCTGAACTTGCGCCCTACGCCGCCTGGCCCGAACACTCGCGCGGACGGCGGCATAAAGAACCGCAGTCAAAAGGGCGCAGTGAATTCCAGCGCGATCGCGACCGCGTCATCCACTCCACTGCATTCCGCCGCCTCGAATACAAGACCCAGGTGTTCGTCAATCACGAAGGCGACTTATTCCGCACTCGTCTCACGCATAGCCTGGAGGTAGCGCAAATCGCGCGTTCCATCGCCAGAAACCTGAAACTCAACGAAGACCTGGTGGAAGCCATCGCGCTGGCGCACGATTTGGGCCACACACCCTTTGGCCACGCGGGACAGGACGCTTTGAACGCCCGCATGAAGGATTACGGCGGTTTCGAACACAATCTGCAGTCGCTGCGCGTGGTGGATGTGCTGGAAGAACGCTATGCCGCTTTCGACGGCTTGAACCTCTGTTTCGAAACGCGCGAAGGCATACTCAAACACTGTTCGGTTAAAAATGCTAAAACCCTGGGTGATATCGGCAAGCGTTTTGTGCTTAAACAGCAGCCCACGCTGGAAGCGCAGCTTTGCAACCTGGCCGATGAAATCGCCTACAACAACCACGACGTGGACGACGGGCTGCGTTCCGGCCTGATTACACTGGAGCAGCTAGCGGAAGTAGCCATCTTCAGGCGCCACTTGCAGGCGGTGAAAAAACTGCATGCGAAACTTCCCGAGCGGCGCCTGGTTCATGAAACCGTGCGGCGCATGATTAACACCCTGGTATCCGGCCTCACCGCGCAGAGCTTGAACAACATTCGTCAGGCCGCGCCGGCGCATCTCGATGATGTGCGCAAATCCGAACCGCTGATCGCATTCAGCCGCGGCATTGCTGAGGAACAGCAGCAATTGAAACAGTTTCTGCGCCGCAACCTTTATCAGCATTATCGCGTGGCGCGCATGAGCAGCAAGGCGCACCGCATCATCGGCAATCTGTTCCATGCTTTCATGCAGGACGCGCGCTTGCTGCCGCCGCAATTTCAGAAAAAAACCAATGGCGGCCAACCGCGGGCTATTGCCGATTACATTGCCGGCATGACCGACCGCTACGCCATCCGTGAATACCGGCGACTGTTTTCAGTCGAGGAGTTGTGGTCATAAGCTGTTTTGTTTCAAATCTTTCCGAGACTTTCATCCCCCCGTTCAACCGCAGCCGGCGCACCCGTATTGCGGTTGAAGCAGCCCGTAGTAAGATGTAGACTTAAACGCTTACGCTTTAAATTTATTGCCCCCGGAATTCCGGCTTCATCCTGGGCTGTCCTGAGCGCTGTTCATACGAGGTAATGGTGAGCACTCCACCCGTCAAACAGGGTTTGTACGACCCCGCCCGCGAGCATGACGCTTGCGGCGTGGGCTTTATCGCCCACATCAAAGGCGAGAAAAGCCATGCCATCGTGCGCAAGGGCTTGCAAATCCTGGTCAATCTCACGCACCGCGGCGCCACCGGCTGGGATCCGCTTTTAGGCGACGGCGCCGGCATCCTGATTCAGCTTCCTGATGCCTTTCTGCGTGCCGAATGTGAAAAACTCAAGCTCGCATTGCCGAAAAGCGGCGATTATGGCGTGGGCATGGTATTCCTGCCGCGCGTGGCGGAAAACCGCGCCGCCTGTGCTGGGTTGTTGGAGCGAATCGCCGCCGAAGAAGGCCAGCAGGTCATCGGCTGGCGCGATGTGCCGACCAGCAACCAGGGCATCAGCGCGGATGCGATACGGCAGGAGCCGCGGGTGCGCCAGATTTTCCTCGCCAGAGGCGGCAATTGCGCGGATCAGGATAGCTTCGAGCGCAAACTTTTCGTCATCCGCAAACGCGCCGAACATGCGGTGCGCGCACTCAATCTTTCCGACGGCAAAATGTTCTACATTCCCTCGCTGTCGAGCCGCACTTTGGTTTACAAAGGCATGCTGCTCGCCAGCCAGGTCGGCACTTTCTATAAAGATTTGAGCGACGAGCGCATGGTCTCGGCGCTGGCGCTGGTGCATCAGCGCTTCTCCACCAATACTTTTCCGACCTGGGATCTGGCGCATCCGTTCCGCATGGTGGCGCACAACGGCGAAATCAATACCCTGCGCGGCAATATCAACTGGATGGCGGCGCGGCGTCAAGCTATGTCCTCGCCGCTGCTGGGCGAGGATCTGGAAAAACTGTGGCCTTTGATCGTCGAAGGCCAATCGGATACGGCGTGCTTCGACAATGCGCTGGAATTGCTGGTGGCCGGCGGTTACTCGCTGGCGCATGCCATGATGCTGCTGATTCCCGAAGCCTGGGCCAACAACCCGCTCATGGACGAAGAGCGGCGCGCGTTTTACGAACATCACGCGGCGCTGATGGAGCCGTGGGATGGACCCGCCGCGGTGGCTTTCACCGATGGCAGGCAAATCGGCGCCACGCTGGACCGCAATGGCCTGCGTCCGGCGCGCTACCTCATCACCGACGACAATCTGGTGGTGATGGCCTCGGAAATGGGCGTGCTCGACATCGCGCAGGAAAAAATCATCAAGAAATGGCGCTTGCAACCGGGCAAGATGTTTTTGATCGACCTCGAAGCCGGGCGCATTATCGACGATGCCGAACTGAAAACACAGCTCGCCGCGGCCAAGCCTTATCGCGCCTGGATCGATCAATCCAAAGTCGCGCTGGAAGAGCTGCCGGGGCTGGATTATAAAATCGAATCCCAAACCGCGCTCCTCGACCGCCAGCAGGCTTTCGGTTATTCGCAGGAAGACTTGAAATTCATTCTGGCGCCGATGGCGGCGGTGGGCGAAGAAGCGGTGGGCTCGATGGGAAACGATTCCCCCTTGGCGGTGCTCTCCGACCGGCCCAAGCCGCTATATAATTATTTCAAGCAGATGTTCGCGCAAGTGACCAACCCGCCGATAGACTCCATCCGCGAGGAATCGGTGATGTCGCTGGTTTCTTTCATCGGCCCGCGCCCGAACCTGCTGGGCATAGACTTGACCGCGCCCAATCAACGGCTGGAAGCCAAGCAGCCGGTGCTCTCCGGCGAAGACATGGGCAAAATCCTGCGCATAGCGGAACTCAGCGGCAACGCGTTCCGCTCCTGCGTCTTGAGCATCTGCTATCCCGCCGCGCAAGGCGCCGCGGGAATGGAAATAGCGCTGGCCAGGCTTTGCGCAAAAGCAGAGCAGCAAGTTCGCACTGGCTGCAATATCATCGTGCTCACCGATAAGGAAATCAGCGCGGAAAATCTGGCGGTTCCGGCGCTGCTCGCCACCGCGGCCGTGCACCACCATCTGGTCCAGCAGGGGCTGCGCACCTCGACCGGCCTGGTGGTCGAGACCGGCTCGGTACGCGAAGTCCATCACTACGCGCTGCTTGCGGGCTACGGCGCCGAGGCGATTCACCCTTATCTCGCTTTCGAGACGCTGGTGAATCTCGGCGACTTCGCGCCCAAGGATCTTAACTACAAGGAAGCCGTCAAGCGCTACATCAAGGCCATTAACAAGGGCTTGCTTAAAGTGATGTCCAAGATGGGCATTTCCACTTATCAATCCTATTGCGGTGCGCAGATTTTCGAAGCGGTCGGCTTGAATACTCCGTTCGTGGAAAAATATTTCACCGGCACCGCCAGCCAGGTGGAAGGCGTGGGGATAATGGAAGTGGCGGAAGAAACCGTGCGTCTGCACCGGCTGGCGTTCAGCGACCATCCGCTTTACCGCAACGCGCTCGACCCGGGCGGCGAATATGCTTTCCGCGTGCGCGGCGAGGAACATATGTGGACGCCGGAATCCATCGCCAAGCTGCAGCACGCGGCGCGCGCCAACAAGTCCAAGACCTAGAAGGAATACGCGGAACTCATCAACGAACAGTCGAAGCGCCTGATGACGCTGCGCGGTTTGTTTGAAATCAAGCAAGCGCCTCAGCCGCTGGCTTTGGAGGAAGTCGAGTCGGCCAAGGAAATCGTCAAGCGTTTCTCCACCGGCGCCATGTCGCTGGGTTCGATTTCGACCGAAGCCCACACCACGCTCGCCATTGCCATGAACCGCATCAAGGGCAAATCCAACACCGGCGAAGGCGGCGAGGACCCGCTGCGCTTCCAGCCGGTCGCCAAGGACGGCATGCTCGCCGACTTCATGCCAGGAGTAATGGCTGATATTCCGGTGCAGCAAGGCGATTCCTTGCGTTCCGCGATCAAGCAAGTCGCTTCCGGCCGCTTTGGCGTCACCACCGAATATCTGATGAACGCCGACCAGCTGCAAATCAAGATCGCGCAAGGCGCGAAACCGGGCGAGGGCGGACAATTGCCCGGCCACAAAGTCAGCCCCTATATCGCCCGGGTGCGGCATACCGTTCCCGGCGTGGGCCTGATTTCGCCGCCGCCGCATCATGACATTTATTCCATCGAGGATATCGCGCAACTGATTCACGACCTCAAAAACGCCAATCCCAAGGCCAGCGTCAGCGTCAAACTGGTGTCCGAAGTCGGCGTGGGCACGGTAGCCGCAGGCGTGTGCAAAGCCAAATCGGATCACGTTACCATTGCCGGCCACGATGGTGGCACCGGCGCTTCGCCCTGGAGTTCGATCAAGCACGCCGGCACGCCGTGGGAGCTGGGGCTGGCGGAAACTCAGCAGACGCTGGTACTGAACCGCTTGCGCGGCCGCATCGTGGTGCAGGCCGACGGCCAGATGAAAACTGGACGCGATGTGGTAGTGGGTGCGCTCTTGGGCGCGGACGAATTCGGTTTCTCCACCGCGCCGCTGGTGGTGGAAGGCTGCATCATGATGCGCAAATGCCATCTCAACACCTGTCCGGTGGGAATCGCCACCCAGGATGCGGAACTCAGAAAGAAATTCACCGGCCTGCCCGAACATGTGGTGAATTATTTTTTCTTCGTCGCCGAGGACGCGCGCGAGTACATGGCAAGGATGGGATTTCGTACTTTCAATGAAATGATCGGCCGCGCCGATATGCTGGACACCAAAAAAGCAGTCGATCACTGGAAAGCCAAAGGCCTGGATTTTACCCGGATTTTCCACCGCCCCGACATGCCGGCGGAAGTCGCGCGCTACCATCGCGAGAGCCAGAATCACGGATTGGAAAAAGCGCTCGACCATAAACTGATCGCCGAAGCCAGGGCCGCGCTCGAACACCGCCAGCCGGTGGCGATCGAAACCGCCATCCGCAACACCCACCGCGTGGCGGGCGCGATGCTCTCGGGCGAAGTGGCGAAACGCTACGGCCACGCCGGCCTGCCGGATGACACTATATATATCAAGCTCAAAGGCACCGCCGGACAGAGCTTCGGCGCTTTCCTTGCGCACGGCGTGACCCTGGAGCTGGAAGGCGAAGGCAACGACTACGTGGGCAAAGGCCTGTCCGGCGGGCATATCGTGATTTATCCGCCGGCGGACTGCCCGATTATTCCCGAGCACAACATCATCGTCGGCAATGTGGTGCTGTACGGTGCGATTTCCGGCGAATGTTATTTCCGCGGCGTGGCCGGCGAGCGTTTCGCGGTACGCAATTCAGGCGCGATTGCGGTGGTGGAAGGCGTGGGCGATCACGGCTGTGAATACATGACCGGCGGTACCGTCGTAGTGCTGGGTTACACCGGCCGCAATTTCGCCGCCGGCATGAGCGGCGGAGTGGCTTATGTTTTGGATGAAGAAGGCGATTTCGAGCGCCGCTGCAATCTCGCCATGGTGGAACTGGAAGCCGTGCCGGAGGAACAAAAAGCGCTGGAAGAATTGGGCGGCGGCGATCTGGAATCCCACGGCAAGGTCAACATCAAGCATCTCGGCCAATCCGATGAACGGTTGTTGCGCGTGCTGATTCAGAAACACCTGCATTACACCGGCAGCACCCGCGCCAGACAAATTCTGGATCACTGGGACCGCACTCTGCCCAAGTTCGTCAAAGTCATGCCTACCGAATACCGGCGCGCCCTGAAGGAAATGGCCGCCGCGGAAAACGTCGCCGCAATCGCGCAGCATGGGTAAGACTACCGGTTTCATGGAGATCGGACGCCACGATCTCCCGGCACTGCCTGCGTCCGAGCGCGTGCGCCACTACCGCGAATTCATACTGCATCTGCCCGACACCGAAATGGGCAAGCAGGGCGCGCGCTGCATGGATTGCGGCATCCCTTTCTGCCAGAGCGGCTGTCCGATCAATAACATCATTCCCGACTGGAACGATCTGGTTTACCGCCAGAACTGGCGCGAAGCGCTGGACGTTCTGCATTCCACCAACAATTTTCCGGAATTCACCGGCCGCGTTTGTCCCGCGCCGTGCGAAGAGGCGTGCACGCTTAATATCAACAACGATCCGGTCACCATCAAGTCCATCGAGCACGCCATTATAGACAAGGGCTGGGAGATGGGCTGGATCGCGCCGCAAATTTCCGCGCACAAGACCGGCAAGCGCGTGGCGGTGGTGGGCTCGGGCCCGGCGGGAATGGCCGCTGCGCAGCAACTGGCGCGCGCCGGTCACGCCGTGCTGCTGTTCGAAAAAAACGACCGCATCGGCGGGCTGCTGCGCTA